>JBHITY010000017.1:0-11257 GCA_042138585.1 Candidatus Nitrosopumilus sp. | reverse complement strand
CAAATGATGATGAATGCCCTACATGTGGTTCAAAGAAATTTGCGATTACTAACTCTGATATTTTTGGTAATGGTGAAATCCATTTTAAATGCAGTAACTGCAAAAAATTTTGGTATTCATTAACATAAGAAGTTAGCACTAGACCAAAAAATTTCCTCTTGGTTATATTTTGTAAAATGTAAATCATAATGAGGAGAAATGCAACAAACCACACAAACAAAAACACCACGGCTAAAATTCATGCTGATTTTGGCTGCTGCAACTTCAGTAATACTAGTTTTCACATTAACTCCTTGGAATATCGTTCCAACGCTAGTCACTGAAGATGTATCGGTCATAGCTGTTACTGATTATGGCTGTGTTGGCGAATCTGCTTTAGGTCACTCTGTCGTTGTGGCAGATTGTAGTGCAGGTGTTGGAGACATAGTTTCTGCAACATTTTATGTTCCTGCTTTAGACCAAAACGGATACTATGACAGAATTGAGGCAAAATTAACAATGGTTAATCCTTAATTCTTCTCTTTTTTATTTCTCAGCTTTAATGTTTTCTTTTTTCATCCAGATTGTTTTTCCTTTATGATCAATTAGTTCGACATTCATCTCATTGAGTTTGTCACGAATTTGATCTGCCTCTTGGAATTGCTTTTCTTTTCTGAACTTTTCTCTATTCTCAATCATGGTGTCGATTTCTTGTTTCATCTCTTCTGTCATCTCTGGAATGCTTAGACCTAAAATTCTCAACATTCTTTGAAATTCTGGTTTGATAATTTCGGCATCTTCTTTTCCCAACTTTTCTTCAGCTGCTAGTCTGTTTGCTTCCTTGACTAGTTGAAAAAACGCTGATAATGCAAGATGAGTGTTAAAATCATCTTCAAGTGCCTTATCAAATTCTGATGCTAGTTTTTGTATTGTTGGTCCTACATTTTCATTATTTTCACTATTTGCGTGAATCAACTCATAGTAGCAGGTTTCTGCTTGCCTCCACTTTGTTAGATTCTCTTTTAACAATTCTTCAGAATAGTCAATTGGTTTTGAATAGTGCCCTGACAAGCAGAACAATCTGATAATGTTTGGTCCCCAATTTTCTAAAACATGTTTGATTGATTTTATGTTTCCAATAGATTTTGACATCTTTTCTCCATCTATTGTTACCATTCCAACATGCATCCAGATCTTTGCAAATTGATTACCTGTAAATGATTCCGATTGCGCAATCTCGTTTTCATGATGAGGAAATATCAAATCTCTTCCTCCTCCATGAATATCAAAATTCTCCCCTAGATACTTTGTACTCATTGCTGAACATTCGATGTGCCATCCAGGTCTTCCTTTCCCCCAAGGACTATCCCAGACAGGTTCAACATCTGAGAATTTCCATACTGCAAAGTCTAGTGGGTTATTTTTTGCCTCATCGACTTCAATTCTTGCCCCTGATTCTAATTCATCAATCTTCTTTTTTGATAATTTTCCATATTCAGGAAATTTTGATACTGCAAAATAGACTCCGTTCTTTGAGGTATATGCAATTTCTTTTTCAATTAATTTTTCAATAAACCTGATGATATCATCTATGTGTTCAGTTGCCTTTGGATAGTTTGTTGCATGTTTCACATTTAGGCCGTCAAAGTCTTTGAAATAATTTTCAATGTATTTTGTACTGATTGCCTCTGCACTAGTATTTTCTGCCTGAGCTCTGTTAATTATTTTGTCATCTACATCAGTAAAATTTTGAATAAATTCAATCTCTATTCCCTTATCTTCTAGGTATTTTCGAAGCACATCAAATACTATGATTGTCCTTGCATGTCCGATATGGGATTCATCATATACTGTAACTCCACAAAGGTAAATTTTCACCTTTTTTGATACTTCTAACTCTTGCTCAGCATTTGTTAATGTGTCTTGGAGCTTCATCTCTATTCTCTATCAGGCTTTTGTGCTGGCAATCTTTTATGTTCACTGTTTTTGTTTAATTCTTGGATTTTCTCTATTGTGGACATTTCAATTCCTGTTAGTTCTAGAGTCTCTTGAACTGAGAGTTTTTTCTCAAACAAACAGTAGAGTATAGAGTCTACTTCTTCATATGATACTCCTAATTCATTTTCTGCCTCATGGTCTTTCCACAAATGCGGACTGCTCTTTTTTGTAATCACATTCTCTGGGACGCCCAAGTACTTTGCAATCTCCCTTACTTGGAGTTTATACAATGATATGATTGGTGTAATGTCTGATGCCCCATCTCCAAACTTTGTAAAGTATCCAATCAGGTACTCACTCTTGTCACTTGATCCTAGTACAAGGTAGTTTTTGGCATTGGCATAGTAGTACAAAATATTTGTTCTAACTCTTGCACGAAGATTTCCCTTTGCCCTTTCATTAGGCTCCAAGTACATCGAATATTCATTTACTATTGGATTGATGTCGATTAACTTGTATTGTATTCCTGTTAGTGATACCATCTTTAATGCATCTTCGGTTTCTGATTTTGGGGTGATTGCAGTATCTGGCATAACTATTGCTACTGTTTTGTCTGGAAATTTTCTTTTGCAAATGTATGCTAAAACTGCTGAATCGATTCCTCCACTCAGTCCTAGAATGAGGCCCTCTGAACGATTTCTTTCCATTTGCTCTTGTAGAAAATTTTCAATTGTACTTGTAATGGTAGGATAATCTTGATTTTTTATCTCATCGATAATTTCTTGATTCAATGAATGGTTTGCAAAAACTGAGAATAAAAATTGTGCATAAAATTTTCTAAATATCTACGTAGATGCCATCATCTCTTGCTTCAACAGGATATGTTTCTAATTTCACATCTTTGAGATAGTCAGTTAATTCTCCTGTCTTGATGTTGTAATGCCAAAAGTGTAGTGGGCACTCTACAATATCGCCATCAAGTTTTCCTGGTGCAATAGAGCCATCTTGATGAACACAGAGATCATCTATTGCATGATATCCGTCTTGATTGAAAATTGCAATCTGCTTTCCCTCAATCTCAAAGGCCTTACCTTTGCCTGCATCAATATCTCCTTTCTCCGCAATTTTCTTCCAAGCCATGAGTTTTTGTTAATTTTGTCATTTATTTAGATTCGCATGATAGGATTTTATATCTCCGAACGGGGCTTTGTTTGTGAGCAAAGTAAAGTCTAGTGCAAAACTGATCAAAGATGGAAAACTATCTTATGAATGGGCAAGATCTCACATGCAAATTTTAGATAATACAATTAATCGATTAAAAAAATCAAAGCCTCTCAAAGGAATTACCCTTGGATTCTGTCTCCATATAACAAAAGAGACATCTGTCTTGCTAATGGGTGCAAAAGAACTTGGTGCAACTGTTGCATGTTGTGGCGGAAACCCCCTAACTACTCAAGATGACATTGCGGCATTTTTGGCCTCTCAAGGAATTCATGTCTATGCATGGCATGGTCAGTCTGTAAAAGAATATGATTGGTGTATTGATCAAGTGCTAAAACACAAACCAACAATTCTTACTGATGATGGCGCAGACATGAATGTCAAAGCTCACTTTGATAAAAGATTCAAGAACATGAAAATTTTGGGTGCAACTGAAGAGACAACTGCTGGCGTAACTAGAATTAGAGCAGTTGAGAATCAAGGAAAATTACGATACCCTGTAATCTTGGTAAATGAAGCATACACAAAACACATGTTTGATAACAGATACGGTACTGGCCAAAGCACTATCGACGGATATCTTCGTGCAATGAATTTGCTTATGGCATCAAAACGTGTTGTCGTAGTAGGTTATGGTTGGGTTGGACGTGGTGTTGCAGCAAGATGTCATGGAATGGGTTCCAAAGTAATTGTAACTGAGATTGATCCTGTAAAAGCACTTGAAGCTCACATGGATGGCTTTGAAGTAATGCCAATGGCACAAGCTGCAAAGATAGGTGACATCTTTATCACTTGTACTGGAATGACCAGTGTAATTCGAAAAGAACACATCCTAAAGATGAAAGATGGTGCAATCATGGGAAACGTCGGTCACTTTGATGTAGAAATTGACAGTGAATATTTGCTAAAGAAATCAAAATCTGTCAAAGAGGTAAGACCTGCACTAGATGAATGTGTGCTCAAAAATGGAAAGAAGGTCTATCTAATTGGTCAAGGACGTCTTGCAAACTTGGTTGCAGCAGAAGGACACCCTCCAGAAGTAATGGCACAATCATTTTCAAACCAGATTCTATCTGTAATGTACATTCTCAAAAACCATACAAAGATGGAAAACAAAATTATCAATGTACCTGAAGAGATTGATAAACAAGTTGCAGTTGATGCACTAAAGGCAATGGATGTAAAAATTGACAAACTTACTCCAGAGCAAGTAAAATACGCAAACAGCTGGTAAAACTTCTTAACCCCAATACTGCCTTTGAGAATATCTGATGAACAAAAAAGCTATCATTACTAGTGCACTCCCATACGCAAACGGTGAGATTCACCTCGGTCATGTTGCATCGACATACTTGCCTGCTGATGTCACAACTAGATTCCTAAAACAAAATGGAGTAGAGGCTTACTATGTATGTGCATCTGATGATTTTGGAACTCCCATATTGATTCAATCTGAAAAAGAAGGAAAGACTCCTGCAGATTATGTTGCTCATTGGAATAAACGCGATTATGAAGATTTTACTGCATTTGATATTGATTTTGATTATTTTTACAAAACAAGTTCTCCTGAAAACATTGAATTTGTTCAAGATGTATTCAAAAAACTCAATGACGCAGGTCACATTTACGAACAGGAGATAATTCAATTCTATTGTAATTATGACAAAAAGTTCCTACCTGACCGATACGTAAAAGGTACATGTCCTTACTGCAAAGCTGAGGACCAATACTCTGATCTTTGTGAGAGTTGTGGTAGGGTTCCTGAGGAGATTAGAGATCCTAAATGTTCTTTGTGTAATCAACCCCCAACAAAAGAAAAAACAACACATTACTTTTTCAAACTGAAAAATTTTGGAGAACCACTTTCCAAATGGTTAGATGAAAATGAACATCTTCAAAAAGATGTCAAAAAATACGTACAAAACTGGATAAAATCTGGTCTAATTGATTGGGACATTACTAGGGATATCACTTGGGGTGTTCCAGTACCACTTGATGGAGCAAAAGACAAAGTCTTCTATGGTTGGTTTGATAATCACCTGGCATACATCTCTACTGCACTAAAATTCCTAAATGACAAGGGAATAGATGGAAAAGAGTTTTGGAATTCTGCAGATATCTATCACTTTATTGGAAAAGACATTGTATACCATCACTATCTGTTTTTACCTGCAATGAGATTGGGCATTGAAAGTGAATACAAACTACCTGACTACATTCCAACTAGAGGACATCTTACACTCCAAGCAAAAAAAATCTCAAAGAGCAGAAACTGGTACATTGGATTAAAACAATTCTTGGAATACTATCCTGCAGATTATTTGAGATTTTATCTTGTATCAATTAACCCCTATTCTCAAGATGACTTGAACTTTGACTGGGATGATTTTACAACTAGAATTAATTCAGAATTAATTGGAAATCTTGGAAACTTTGTTAATCGTGCATTGGGATTTACAAAAAAGGCATTTGATGGAAAGATTCCAGAGCCTGAAGATTTTGATGAAAAAGATTCTGAGGCAGAGCAAAAAATCAAATCTCTTGCATCTGATGTTGGTTCACTGATGGAGCAAAACCATCTTGATAGGGCATTAAAGAAAATTATGGAGTTTTCATCTTTCTTTAACCAATATTTCCAGCACAAAGAACCATGGAAGAAAGGTCCAGGCACTGCAAGTTGTGTGTATCTTTCAGTTAATGCAGTTAGAAGTTTGGCAATTGCAGTTTTTCCATTCCTTCCAAAATCTGCCCAAAACATCTGGACTCAGCTTGCATTAGATGGTAAAATTAATGAACAAAACTGGAATGACATGTCTGTTTTAGGAGTATCTTCAGGTCATTCACTTGGGGAGCCATCTCCACTATTTGCCAGAGTTGAAGATACAGACATTGAAAAATACAAAAAACAACTTGGTCCTTCTGAATAACTCATAAAATCATAATAGAAGATAAATTTGAATACTGGTAAATTAAACCTAAATCATGCTCGAGGGGGTTGGAATCGAAGTTTGGGCACAAATTGCAACAGCAGTAGCAACATGTGCTTTAGTAATTCTGTTATACTTTACAATAAAGCAATTTGAATCTCAAGTAGAAGTAAGTAGAATTCAAACTGAATTTAGATTTAGACCCTGGATTGGACCTACTGGACCCATAAAGAAAATGGAAAAATCAATTTCTGATGACTGTCAGTTTGATATTGCCATTAAAAATTACGGAGAACTTCCTGCAAACAAAGTGATTGCAAAATTTGTAAAAAGTACTGAACCTCTAACACGCGATTCAATAAAATCTGATTCTGCCACGACTTATGATTTAGGTCCAGTGATGCCTACTATGGAAAAACACTATTGGTTTTTCATTGATTCAGAATTGTGGCAAAAAGCAGAAACTGGATCTGTTCCACTTCACACTGTGCTCTACTTTGAATATGACCATTCAGGAAAAAAGAATGGTTATGGAATGTTAAGCGAATATAGTCCTTCAGCTAAAAATTTCATCCACAAAGACATGTGGATTGATAGTTAATTTTCCTACCAATCAATTCTATATGTTTTACCTTTTGGAATCTCTGTGATTTCCCATTTTATCTTCTCAATGTCTCCATCTTTGGTAATTTTTGGAGAAATTTTTGATGGCTTACTTTCTTCTGTTTCTTGATTGATTTCTAATAGTTCAGGACGCTTGATTCCTTTCTCTAATGGATAGTGAAATGACATGTTAAATTTCTGACAATCAATGAGAAATGCATTCTCAAAGTATCTTTCAGGCTCTGGCACCTCATACTCTAATGTGTATTTTTTACCCGTGTCTCCCTTTACAATAGGCTCACTAAACTCTGTGGTGAACTCTTTTGTGTCTGGTTTATCGACATTGATACTTGTAATTTTACATTCTCTATTCTTTTCATCAAATACTTTGATGTTCAAGTCGTTAAAGTCTGGAATGTCTACATCAAATGCAATTCCATGAAGGACATTTTTTATTGGCTCATTTGATATGTTTGCAACTTCATAGGTTCTCTTATGTTGAACTATCATCTTATCAGGATCTAATACTGTCAAAACCAAATCAATTGACGGATACAGTGTTGTTTTTTGTAATCTAAGAATCTCTTCACCATATTTGCTTCTAACAGAAGCTCCTTTTTCAGGATGATTCTTGTTTCCAAAACCTTCGCCATATGCTGAATAAAGTAACATGGTTGTTCCATGTTTTAGAACAACATCATGAACTGGTTTGATGACGTCTCTGTATTCATCTGATAATGAACGCAAATCTTCAGCTAGTGTTGGTGAGAGAAGAATATGTCCATCATCTCCAAAGTCCATAACTCTTCTTGCATAAATGATTCCTGGACCCCATGTGTTTCTCTGTCCAAGCAAGTCATCTACCAAGAAACAATTTCCACTGTGTAATCCAATTCTAACCCTCACTGTTTCGCTAGGAATTTTTGCTTTATTGTAAGCTGCTAATTTTTGATGCAGTTCTACTGCTACTAGTAATGGCAATTCTGGTCCTTGTAAGAATCCAATACAACAACCATCTCCTGTTGGCAATAACAAGAGTGATTCTTTTGGAACTGATTGAAATGATTGACACTCAGAAATACACTTGTTTAATGTTTCAATTTTCTTAATCTGAGTCTTTGTTGACATTGACGTGTCAGACAATCCTACAATGTCTACAAAGAAGAAATTAGCATGAATTAATCGAAGTGAGGCTGTAAAATCCAATATTTTGAGAGGAATTTTGTAGCAAATAATACTTTTGCTAATGAGTACAATCTTAGATTATTATTTTCACATAATTTTTGAAATTCTGAAGAATTTTATACGCTCAAAATTATTTTTGTATAAAATTGAAACAAATTATTCCACGAATCTCAACTAGAGGATATTATGATCTTTCAACTGGAAAAACTCTAAAAAACAATCATTACTATTTGTATCCCAAAAAATCATTTTCATCTCTGAAAAACCCTCCAGAACTCACAATTATGATACATGGTTTACGTAATGATAATGCAGGAGCTGTAGCCAAAGTTAAACTAGCCAAAAACAGATTGCGTAATTTAGGATACTCTCATCCTGTAGTTGGATTTAGCTATGATTCAAACACTACTGGTGCACACTTGATAAAACATGCCAAAAAAGCACTTGCAGTTGGACAAAGCATTGCAAAAAAGAACGGTAGAAATCTTGGTAGATTCATTGAGGATTTCAAAAAAGAAAACCCAAAAACAAAGATTCGTCTAATGGGTCATTCTCTTGGCTCTCAAGTAATCCTGAGTACTGTGGAATACTTGTCAAAAAAGAAACAAAACAGTGGAATTATTGAGGCAGTGTACTTTTTTGGCGCATCAATTACTGAGGATGCCCCATCATCTCCAAAATACAAAAAATTGCTTCAAAATGTTATTAATAAAAAAATAATCAATCACTATGCCCCTACAGATGAAGTTCTCAAATGGGCTGACAATGAAAAGTATGTTCTAGGTCCTTTGGGTTTGAATGGTGCAATTGGAAAAACAATTTCAAAATATCATCAAAAAAAGGTCAAACCAAAAAATCATAGATTTGCAAATTATGCACAAGTTTTGAAATCATTTCCTTGACATTTTGATTTAG
The DNA here is from genome assembly GCA_042138585.1 of Candidatus Nitrosopumilus sp. GTDB lineage: Archaea > Thermoproteota > Nitrososphaeria > Nitrososphaerales > Nitrosopumilaceae > Nitrosopumilus. Next base: position 2,489 of record JBHITY010000017.1, on the reverse strand, counting down.
TATGGTTTTTAGTGCCTAAAATTCAGGTTTTTTCATTGGTAAAATCGATAAATTTTGTTGTTTTAGGAAAACAAGACATTGCATCAGAATTTGGTAAAAAAGGAACTGTAACTGATCTTTCTCTCTATGATCGAAAAGAATCTGAAATTATTAAAACTTGGGTTACTCCAAGCGGGTTTCCTGAAAAAATTCAACCATTATTTCAGGCAATTAATTTGGCAGAATATGTAATCTTTCTTGTTGATACACTAGACAAGTTTACTGGTGAGCAAATAATTGCGTTAGACTCTCTGAAAAAGGAAAAAGGAATTTTATCTCACACATTTGATGTTGATGAATCAAAACTAGCTGCAATGATCAAAGGGACAGTAGTTGAGAATTACAAAAAAGTTGAACAAGATAAAATCAAAGAAGAGATGGACAAACTAGAACCAATTTCAAGTGATGGAAAATCAGAAATGGTAATTGATCACTGCTTTGATGTAAAGGGTGTTGGAACAGTAATTTTAGGCAAAGTGACTAATGGGAAAATCAAACAATATGATAATCTAAAACTATATCCTGCTGGAATTGATGTACTGATAAAATCAATTCAAATGCATGATGATCCTGTTGAAGAATCAATATGTCCTGCCAGAGTTGGTCTTGCAGTAAAGGGTGCAAAACCTGATGAGGTTGGTCGAGGTGATATTATTTCTGAAGAAGGTGTGTCTGATGTTGTAACTGAGATTGAATTAGATTTTAAGAAGAGCCCTTTTTACAAAAATGAACTTTCAGAAAACCAAGGGGTTTTAGTAAATATTGGATTGCAAATAAAGGCTGCAAAATTCTCCTCAATTACTCCTCTAAAACTAACGTTTGAGAAACCTATTGTGTGCAAAAAAAATCAAATCGCAGTGATTCTAAAACCTGAATCTACAACAATTAGAATCATCGGCAGTGGACAAATAAAATAATTGATACTCTCTTTTTAAATAAGAACTTGTGAGAATATTTTTTGTGGAAGGAAAAATCCGTTTTGTGATAATTTTTCTCATAGGTACTATGATGCTTACTCAGATTTCATTACCTGTAGTAGAGGGCTGTAGTTATTGGATTTGGAATTGGTCACATAGATACTCGAGAACCATCGACTGTCTCTTCAGCAAAATCTCTATTGATAAATTCTGTAAAGTGGGCAAGTAATGTTGATTCTCCTAAAATCCTTCTCTTAGTTGATCCCTCTATTCAAAAACTAAGTGAACGTTCACTTGATCCTGATTTTATTTTAGATACTCTGAATGAATACTATGTTGATAAAGTAACTGATACCTTTGATGGGATAACTCTTTTAGAACTTGAAAGTTATGATATTGTAATATGGAGTGGTGAATATTCACCATTACCCTCACCATCTCATTCAAACACAAGTAGAACTTTGTTGGAGTTTTTTGAATCTGGAAACGGTGTAATTTTGATTAGTGATGATGCTACTTGGGATTTGACAACTAGTGATCCTAAAACAAGTTCTGAATTCACCCGTTCATTAACTCAAGTTGCTACAAAAAATACTGGAATTTCTCGTGATGTTCAAACAGTTATTTCCACATTTGAAGGTCAACAACATCCAATAATGAAAGGAATTCTAAGAATTAATGTTCTAAAGGATGACCCTCAAAGTTTTGGAGGTGTGTACTATGCAAATGACATTGATGATTCATTGCCAAGCATAAATGCAAAAGTTCTTGCAACAAATGTTTATGGTAACCCAACGGTAATTGCACAAGAATTTACTGGAAACAGATTTCCAATTAATGCACTAGATGATCAGTATTCTGTTTTAGAGGATTCAAAAAATAACAGTTTTTTTGTTTTGTATAATGATGCATCTCAAAAAGGCAGATTGTCAATTGATTCATTTGATACATCGGACCTGAAAGGAGATTTGATTCTTAATTCTGATAGTTTTATCTTTATTCCTGAGCCTAATTTTGCAGGAAATACGGGATTTAGTTATTTTGTTTCAGACTATTTGGGTAATAGAGATGTTGCATTGGTAAACATTTCTGTGACCCCGATAAATGATCCACCTACGGCAAAAGATGCATCATTTTCAATATCTGAAGACACCAGCCTAAAATCAAAACTTCAATCAAGTGACATTGATGGCGATCCTCTGAAATTTTCTATAGTGAAAGATTATGATCAAAACACTGGAAAATTAGTTTTATTTGATGATGGAAGAGTAGAGTTTCATCCTAAAGAAAATTTTGCTGGATTGGTAAATTTTGATTATGTAGTTTCTGATGGAACCCTTTTGAGTTCTCCTGCAAATGTACAAATCAAAGTTGTTGCACAAAACGATGATCCTGTTCCTCGAACCGGTGTTTATTCAGTTGATGAAGATAAGGTATTAACTGGAATTCTTTCTGCAATTGATCCTGATGGAGATCCACTCAGCTATTCTTTAGTTTATGACACTCCTGTAACAACTGGACAAACTAGTGTCA
>JBHITY010000016.1:4011-11793 GCA_042138585.1 Candidatus Nitrosopumilus sp. | reverse complement strand
TTAAACATAACAGAATTTGCGATTAAATTTATCCTGTCAAAAAATAAAATTGCATCAGTATTACCAACGGTTGTAAGTGAAGAAGAAATTGAAATGTTTGCAGCAATTTCAGATGGAAAGTATTTGAGTTCTTCAGATATGAAAGAAATTGATGATTTGTACAATACATGGCCTGAGTACGAGTTAAAAGCAACTCCACAAGCAAGTTAGTTTGCAAATGGATTTTACAATTGATTCTCAAAAAACCCTAGAAGTTATAGAACGAATGAAACTTGCCAAGATAGGCGAATACAAAAAGTGGGAAGTAATTATTAAAAAAATAAAAAACGATGTACCACTAAACCAGGGAGAGTTGGAATACTATTCCAACTTGACAAGAATCTACAAGGACTCTGCAATCACAAGTAGAAGTAAGATTTACCATACTAAACTGTCAGAACACGATGAAAAACCACCATGCAAAGAGTGTGGAAAAGAATCATCATTTTATTGTAACATGAATGACCAGTATTTCTGCACAGTTCATGTCGTAGGACATGATGAAAATGAGATTTAGGAAGCAGGAACTGTCTCTTCTAAAGAAAATGAGTTTTCAACAAAATATTCAACACGTGTCTTTTTGAATTCACGTGAACTGAATAGTATCCTATAATCATCAACATGGATTTGATCTTGAATGGTTTTTGCCATTTCATTTGCCTCGTCATGAGTTTTACAATGAATCATAGAGAATACATTGTAAGGCCAGTCCGGATAGGTAGGTCGTTCATAACAATGACTAACCTGAGGAAACGCGCCAAGTTGTGAGCCAACATCAGAAATTTTTTCTTCAGGAACTTTCCATACAATCATTCCATTTGCAGTAAATCCAACTTGTCTATGTCTTAAAATGGCAGCAAATCTTCTCATCACTCCAATTTCTTCATAATGTTTCATCTTTTCAAATAATTCATTTTCAGTAATTCCAAGATTATTTGCGGCTTTAACAAATGGTTCATCAATGATGTCCATATCTTTTTGTAATTCACGAATGAAGTCTTTGTCTTCTTCAGTTGGTTCAAATTTTACATTTTTAATTTCTTTTTTCTCTTCAGTTGGAGCAACATCATGTTTTTTCTCATCAACCATGTCAAGTTTTACACCTATTTTGAAGAGTTGTAAAGTAGGAAGCATTCGTACCTTTTTGATTCCTTTTAACACATTGAATTTATCCAGTTCAGTTTTCAAATCAGAGCCAGGTGGTACAGCTAGAGTAAACCAAAGATTGAATTGATGATCACGTTCATAATTATGACTAACACCAGGATGACGATTAATTTGACTTGCAACATACTCTAATTTGTCATGTTCAATTTCCATTGCAACTAGTGAACTAGTATAACCAAGTTTTCTAGTATCAAAAATTGCACTAAGTTGTCTTAGAACACCAATTTCCTTAAGTTGGCTAAGACGTTCTTTTACAATTTCAGGTGTTGTGTTGAATTTCTTTGCAATTGCATCAAAGGGTCTAGTAACTAGGGGAAATGTCCATTGGATTTCATTTAGAAGTTCCTTATCTAAATCATCCATAGAGGTCATATGACAAAGACCCTGCCATTCAATTAAAAATGTAGCTAGGTGCACATACAGAATTTTAATACATAAATAGAAACCGAAGGGTTTTTGATCGATGATTGTAGACCTGAATCTTCAAGGAAAGTCAGTTGTTTTAATTGGAGGGGGAAATGAGGCACAAAAAAGAATCAATTCTTTGATAAATGAAAAATGCAATATCACAGTGATTAGCAATAAAGTATCCTCACAAATTAGTAAACTTGTAAAATCAAAAAAAATTCAATTAAAAAAACAAGATATTCAAGATACAAAATTCATTTCAAAATTCAAACCAGATATAATAATTACAACTACTAATGATAAAAAACTCAATCAAAAAATTATCAATGCAGGAAAAAAGAAAGGAATCATCACGTACAGTTCAGATAATCCTGAAGAAAGTGATTTTTCAAATCCAGCCATAATTGATTTTGAGAAAATTATTCAAATTGCTATTTTTACTGGAGGTAAAAGCCCTGCAATGTCAAAAAAACTCAAAAAAAAATCTGAAGAGGTGTTTAAGAAAATTATCACAAAAGAAGACATTGGACAAATCAAAGTTCAAAAGATCGCAAGAGATGCTGCAAAAGAGAAAATTCCAACCCCAACAGAAAGAAAAGCATGTCTTCGTAATATCATGACTGATAATGAAATTGATCAGTTAATAAAAGACGGACAGTTGAAAAAAGCTGAAAGAAGAGCCATTACAATAGTGAGGAAATGGAAATGAGTCAAAACATCATTAATGCACGTGTAACTTTTCGTAATTCACCAATTCATATTTTAGAACAATTTACAATAAAAGACATTGAAGATGCATATGAGCAATTCAAAAAACATTCAGGTTTAGATGAATGTGTAATTATTCAAACATGTAACAGAATTGAATTATTTGGAAAATCAAAAAATCAGGAAGTAGACAAAATAAAGAAGACATGGGCATCATTGGCAGGATTAGAAGAGCAAGTTTTTGATGAAAACATGGAAGTTGAAGAGAATCAAAATGCTTTACATCATTTGTTGAAACTCACATCAGGCTTGGATTCAATGGTTTTAGGAGAAGAACAGATTCTGGGTCAAATTAAAAATTCCATTACTTCTGCAAGAGAAAGTAAAGCATCAGGCCAACATCTTAACACATTATTTGATAAAGCAATCAGAATTGGTACAAGAATCAGAAATAACAGCGGAATTGGTAAAGGGGGAATATCAGTTGGTTCAATGGCAGTAAAGCTTGCAGAAGAAAACATTGATGAATTAAAAACAAAAAAGACATTATTGATTGGAACTGGAGAAGTCTCAACTCTAGTTGCAAAATCATTACAAAGACGAGGGTACGCATTTGATGTTACTAGTAGAACACTTAGCAGATCAGAGACATTTTGTGAAACAATGGGAGGAAGTCCAGTTAAATTTGAACAAGTCCTTTCAGGATTTGACAATTATGATGTGATATTTGTTGCAACAACTGCACCATATTTTCTTGTTACATACGAGCGAATTATAGAAGCAATGAAAGACAAAAACAAAGGAATGATGATTTTAGATTTGTCAAATCCTAGAACTGTTGATGAGAAAGTTGCAACTATTGGAGGGGTAAAACTGATGAATCTTGATCAAATTGCAGAAATGGTTGAAAAGAACATGAATGCCAGATTAAACAAGGTAAAAACCGTTGAAAATATAATTAACGAAGAAGTATCTGTATTAGAAGCCTCAATGAAAAGACTAGAAGCAGAACCACTGGTAAAAGACGTATTCAAGAATATTGAATCTCTCAGAGCAAAAGAATTGCAAAAAGCACTTCAGATGTTAGATGAAAAAGATGAGAAAAGAATCAAAATTATTGATGAATTAACCAAGGCAGTGGTTGAGAGTATTGTTTCAACACCAATGAACAATATTAGAAAAGCTTCAGAGCAAGGTAATCCAGAGGTAGTTGACTTGGCAAGCAAACTCTTTGACTATAAAAAACAAGAACAGACAGACTAGGATTATATTTTACCCATAGAGAATTTCTAACATGTCATTTCCAACTAGACGTCTACGCAGATTAAGAACATCAGATAAAATGAGAGAACTAGTTCAGCAGACAACACTTTCTCCAAAAGATTTCATTTGTCCAGTATTTGTTCAGGAAGATCTAAAGACAAGAACCCAGGTAGAATCAATGACAGCAATTGAAAGATTACCATTAGATGATGTTAATGATGAGGTTGGAACCATTAGCGATTTAGGCATTCCTGCAATTATGTTATTTGGTATTCCAACTCAGAAAGATGAAGCAGGAACATCTGCATTTGATGATAACGGAATTGTCCAGAAAGCAATTTCTCAGATTAGAGAAAACTTTGGCGACAAGATGGTAATTATGGCAGATGTATGTCTTTGTCAATTTACATCCACAGGACATTGTGGAATAATTCAAGGTAACAAAATTGATAATGATACCAGTTTAGATACACTTTCAAAAATTGCAGTTAGTCAAGCAAAAGCAGGTGTTGACACTGTTTCACCTTCTGCAATGATGGACGGACAAGTTGCAGCCATTAGAAAAGCACTTGATGATGAAGGTTTTTCAGATGTTTCAATAATGTCTCATTCTGCAAAACATCGTTCAAATTTCTATGCACCATTTAGAGATGCTGCAGAATGTGCACCAAAATTTGGAGACAGAAAAACATACCAAGTTCCATACACTAACGCAAGAGAAGCAATGATGGAAGTAGAGACTGACATTAATGAAGGGGTAGACATCGTAATGATAAAACCTGCATTATCATATTTGGATTTGATTGCAGAGACCAGAAGAAGATTCAATGTTCCAGTTTCAGCATATAGTGTTTCTGGAGAATACGCATTAGTGAAAGCAGCATCACAACTGGGATACGTCAATGAAAAAGATATGACTGAAGAGATACTTTATTCAATAAAGAGAGCTGGTGCAGACATGATAGTAACATATTTTGCAAAATCTGCTTCAAGGTTTCTTCAGGAATCATGAGAAACGACGAGCGTTATGAGATTCAAAGGGCATTTGATTTAATGCCACATGTAATTGGTGCAAGTTGGGCATCAGTTGAATTTAGAATGAAAGGCATCAAAAAACCAACAAGAGAAGAATTTCGTGAGAAAACTCTAGAATATCTCAAATTGGCAGAACCAGTGTTTGATTCATATCCACAAGATGAAGAATTTGATGCAATTCGGAAGTATATTGATTTTAGAAAAAATGAAGAGTATGAGAAGATAATTTCAGGTTTGAATAAAGAGATAGAGAAGAGATACGATAGATACGTCGATTATGGTTAAACTTCTTGTTTTAGTTGTTTTAGATACTCTTTTAGAATCATAGTTCTTCTTTTTGCCTCTGTTTTACCAGATTTTGTATTCATTAGATATTCAAGTTTGAGTAATTTTTGAAAAAAATGGTCTATAGTCCATGTTTTGTCATCAGGACTTCTTTTTTTACAAAATGGGTCATCAATGTTGTAAAAAGGTCTCTTTAGAGAACCACCAGTAGCAAAAACTCTAGCAATTCCAATTGCACCTAATGCATCCAACCTATCAGAGTCTTGGAGAATTTTCCCTTCAATAGTTTTAGGAGTTTTATTTTGAGAGAAACTGTGATCACGTATAGCATCAGAAATTATAGTGATTTCATTTTGATCAAAATCATATTTTTTTAGAATTTGTTTTGATTTCTTTGCACTCTCTATTGAGGACATTTTTGAACGCTTATCAGATTTTGGATAAGAAACAATATCATGTAATAGGGCAGCACTCAAGACCAGTTTTTCATTTGCTTTTTCTTTTTTACATATTTTCTGAGCGTTTTTGTAAACTCTCATAATATGTTCAAAGTCATGAGCAGGATCATTTTCCATAATTTGTTTTACTTCTTTTTTGAGTAATTCAAGGACTTTCATTTAGAACCTCCAAATTTTTGGCTTGACAAATTTGATTTTTTTCTGAGTAATTAATACTGTCCAATTAATAGATGCAAATAGAAAAATAACCCCAATGCCCACACCATCAATTAATAAAATTGCAGTTAGACGGTCCTCGAAAATTTCTAAGAAAGGTTGCAAAACTGCATTTCCAAAGTAGATCATTATAATGTATGAAATTGTTCTACCAAACCAAAATCCAATATAGATTCCTATACTTTTAGCACGCATCAATCCATATGTGATAAACAACATGTTACTAGGTAAGGGAGTTGCGCCAAAAAGAAATGATGCTAGTAAATAACCATATTTTTTATGATTAAGATAATCGCCAATTATGTCAAGATTTGATTTTTGTTCTTCACCAACGAATTTCCTAAATAATCCACTAATTTTTTTGAGAAAGAATCTACCAATTGTAGCACCAGTGGCACCAATCATAGCAAGAAAGACTATGTTCAAGCTGGGATCAAGGAGATAAAATGATGTTAAAACAATCCAGCTAGGCGGCATCAAAATCGGAGATGCATTAACAAGAATCAATACTAGAAAAATTCCAAAATATGAAAATTCTCCAAAAATTTCAAAAATATCTACCATCTTTCAAATAATATGCTAGTTTTTTTGCTTCTAAACCCTTGGATCATGGTTTAGTCATGAAAAAATTTCATTCTGATCCAAAAAATTAAAAAAATTACATGTTTTTCAAAACATTGATCATGTATTGTAACAAATTGGATCAATCATGCAATATCTTTATAAGCAAATTATACCTATATTTAGGCATGTCCGAGATGGTTTGGAAATGTTTTAGATGCAATCTTTCTTTCAAGGACGAAAATTTAGCAGAAATGCACAAACAAATTTCAAAACATTCTGTAAGTAAAGTAAAAGCAATTGTTGCTTAATTTGAAAAATTCGTTATTTTAGAGATTATTTAGTGCAGAGAGTGGGATTTGAACCCACGAACTCCTGAGAGAAGGGATTTCCAATTTGGAAGATCTTGAGTCCCTCTCGGTTGACCGGGCTTCGATATCTCTGCAATGAGAATGGATAAAGAGCAGTATTTTTCGATTACTATTTGGATAAATTTGAAAAATGATCTGAGGATTTCAAGAAATTTTAACAAAGCTTATAATCGTGCGTAATGGACTCAAAAATACATGGCAGAATTCATACCAATTTCACAAGCAAAAACGATGCGAAGTGGAGTAAATGTTGAAGCTGAAGTCATTAGTAAACCAGACCCACGTACTGTGAATCTCAAAAGTGGAGGTACAATAGATGTTTGTGATGCAGTTATTGCAAACGAAGACAAATCAGAAGACAACTCAATGAAACTCACATTATGGGGAGACGACATCAAACTATTAGAAGTTGGAGACAACGTAAGGATTGAAAATGGTTACACTAACGAATTCAAAGGTGAAGTTTCCTTAACTAAAGGAAAATTCGGAAAAATGGAGAAAATCTAATTCTCAATAATTTCTTTTATTATCATAATTATTTTTCAGATCTACAAGGATTATAATTACACCAATTATTAAAACAGTAATTCCCAAAATCAGCAAAATTCCTGAAACCATAAGAGGTACAACCATACTCATAACAGGAGAATCAGGGTTTGTCAGAGCTTCAGAATTTTCTGGATCTTCAGAAAACATTGTTATGATTGTAACATCACGAGTACCCAAATTTGTGATTTCAAGATTTAGAGTATCTGATTGAGAAATTTGTAATGCCTCAAAAAGAATTGGTTCATCTTGAAGGAAGGTTCCATAATCATCACCAAAAATATTTGAGATGTTTATGGATAGTTCATCTCCAGCCTGAAAATCAATGATTTGAATACCCCACAAAATTGGAACATCAGACGAATAAGTAGTGTAAGAGAAATGTGCAGAATCCCCAGGCATGATTTGAATCTCATTGGAAATTTCATCAAACATCTCTTCAAACAATGAAGAGACAAAGAAATCACCAGGTCCAGTAACATTGGTGGGGATTGCAGAGGTGGCAATTAAAAGAGAAATCATTACTAAAACTATTCCAGATATAGCAGTAATTGGTCCTCTTTTTTTCATTGTAAAAATTCACAGTAGACCTGCTTTAAGGTTATAGGAAAATAAAAGAGATTGGTTATCTCTAACGTTTTTTCTTAGTTGCTGTTTTCTTTTTGGTTGCTTTTTTCTTAGTTGCTGTTTTCTTTTTGGTTGCTTTTTTCTTAGTTGCTGTTTTC
>JBHITY010000016.1:0-3911 GCA_042138585.1 Candidatus Nitrosopumilus sp. | reverse complement strand
TTTTTGGTTGCTTTTTTCTTAGCTAAGAGTTCTTTTAATTTTGAAGATGCTTTCTCTAATGCTGTCTTTGCAGATTCTTCAGATTTTGTTCGTCTTTCTAATTCTTTGACAAACTTTTCTGCAGATTTCTTACTGGAAATCATTGTTTCACGTAAAGATGGTTTTGATTGAGATTGTTTTTGGATTTTTGTTGAAATTTTGGATTTTATTGTATCAAATTTGGCAACTTCTTCAGCAATTTTTTTTGCAGTTTTTTGTCTGTTTTTAATCTCATTAGTTAATTCCTCAACATGATCTTTTAGGGAGCGTAATCTAGACTCAGCATACTGTTTTTCCTCAGGATTTTCAGAAAATTCAATTTCTTGCTCAGTTTGTTCAATAGTCTCTTTTTCTCGAGATAAACGCTCTTCTGCAGCCTGAACTAGTCTTTCAATACTTGCTAATTGAGAATTTTTTTGATTTAGTACACCAGAAACATCTGAAACGTCTTCTTTTTCAGATTCTATTTTTCTCTCAATTGTGTTAAGACCAGAAGTAGAACGTCTCTGAGCTGAAAGAACTTCTTTGAGTTGTTTTTCTGCTATTTTTCTTAGTTTGCTTGCTTCCTGTTGTTTTTTACGGAGTTGCAAAACTGTTTTTTCTAATGATGCCAATGATTCAAAGACATCAAAAGAGTCGATTAAGTTGTTAACATAATCAGGATTTGACTTGTCAGTTAAGAAAATTAACTAATATTGATCGCAAATATCATTTTTTTAAAAAATATTAGTCAAGAAATCTGAGGATTATCATGGATTTCCATCCAAAAGACTTGCCAGTTTCAAAAACATATGATCTCAAGGATGAAAAAGATGCATCAAATGCAGTTGAAGATATGGTAAGTATCGGATTTCAAGGAAAAAAGGAGGGTTTCAGAGTTTTGATGCCAAAAGAATCAAAGCTTGCAAAAAGAATAGGATACACGGTGACTACAGGAGTAACTCACGGGTTAAGACAGAAAAATGAAATTCGAGATGTAAGATATTGGACATATCATCACGACGATGATCATTATGCAATAGTTTTGATTAGTAATTCCACATTAGAAGAATTAGGTTTTTGATTTATCAAAAATTTTGTAAAGTTTTGTTCTGTTGGCCATTACACCGGCAAGCATTATTCCAATAACAGTTCCACCTATCACATCCATAGGATAGTGTTGTAAAACATAGACTCTACTTAATGAAATCATCACAGGATACAAGAGCATCAAGTAAGCACCTCTAGGAAACCGCTCAGACAGGGCATAGCCCAAGATGATTCCAAATATCATGGCCCTGGCAGCATGACCAGAGGGATATGAAGCATCAAATCCACCCTCACAAAATAGAGCAAATGTATCACGGCTAATCTCTACAGGAAATTCTACTCCTTCATAATCAAAATCAGGCCTATCACGGTCAATTCCGCATTTTATGTAGCCAGTTAGAAGTGTAGATATTACAATCAATATCATCAGGGTAATTCCTATCCTTCGAGTTTTTGGAATAATTAACATCACAATTCCAAATATTAGCATGTTAAAGACATCACCACTTTCTGTGATATACTGCATTACGATGTCAAGTGTAGGATTTCCAACATTTTCAGAGAAAAACAAAGTTACACTTTGATCAAAACTTTCAGTAACTCCAGAATAGACTAACCAAGTCAAAATTAAAAATAAAATTGACAGCAATACAAACGAACGAGACCTGATATCAAAAAGCCAGCTTTGCAATTAACTAAACTCCATATACACATCTTTTAATTTTTGTCAATAGATAAGTTTTGGAAATCACTGTTTTTGAAAATAGAGTTAACAGAATAATTCTGATCGGCTCAAAGAATTTAACCAAGTGCATAATAGAAAAGGCGTGAAGGTACTCACGCTAGATGATTTTGACTTAAAAGGTAAAACTGTTTTTTTAAGAGTGGACATGAATTGTCCAATTGACCCAGAAACAATGGAGATTTCAGGGACTAAAAGAATTGAAGAGGCCATAGAAACACTTCAATCGCTAAAAGATGCCAAAGTAGTTGTTGCTTCACATCAAGGAAGAGTTGGAAATAATGATTATACTGGAATGGACAAACATGCAAAAGTTCTTGAGAAATTAATGAATCGAAAAATAAAATATGTTGAAGATGTTATAGGAGAAGCTGCACAAAACGCAATTAAAAATTTAGAAAATGGAGATATTCTACTTTTAGATAATCTTAGATTATGTGCTGAAGAAAATTACGAGTTTACTCCAGAAAATGCAGCAAAAACAATCATGGTTACTAGATTAGCAAAGTTGTTTGATCTATGTGTGTTGGATTCATTTCCTAGTGCACACAGATCACATCCATCAATTGTTGGATTTCCACAAGTGTTACCTGCATGTGCAGGAAGAATTGTAGAAAGAGAGGTCAGAAATCTAGATGAAATCATGACTGTAGCAAAAGCACCACATGTGATAGTCTTAGGAGGTTCCAAAGTTCCAGATAGGCTCGAGGCAATCAAATTACTTATTCAAAATGGTAGAGCAGATCATGTCTTACTAACAGGATTAATTGGAAATGTGTTCATGCGTGCACAAGCCAGAGTAAAATCACCACTAGGCATCAAAAGAGAAGAAGAAGTTGTTGCAAAAGCTCACACCTTGATAGGAGAATACCCAGATGTCTTTGCAACACCAGTAGATATTGCAATTGACAAAGATGGTGAGAGGGTGGAGATGGATGTAAGAGAGATGGGTAAAGGAGACAAGATTTTTGATTTAGGCCCAAAGACTGTAGAATATTATTCAAAATTGATTGCAGGTGCAGGAACTGTTTTTATCAGCGGACCAGCAGGGTTTTTTGAAAAAGAAAATTTCAGATATGGAACAAAAGCATTACTTACAGCAGTAGCAAATTCTATGGCAACAACAATTGTTAGTGGAGGACATTTAACTACGGCATTAAGGCAAGAAGGATTGGCTGAAAAAATTAATCATATCAGTACAGCCGGAGGAGCATTGGTGTTATATCTCACAGGAGAAAAACTTCCAATGATAAAAGCATTAGAAGATGCGGCTGCAAAATTTAGATCAGAGAGTTGATTTACATGAGGAGTTTGGACAAACTCTATCTTCAGATTTTCCAAGAAACACATCTTGATTGCAAGCATTACAATGTAGTTTTTCAACTGCATCAAACAATTTTAGATGAATAGTAGTAAAATTCTGCGCAACGTTTCTTGCAAGACCTGAATCACAAATGTCATTGACAAAAGATTCGATATCATCAATTATCCATGAGGGGTCAATGTCGCCATTCTCTTTTAAAATTTCAAAGATTGAATCATTTGTAAAAATGGTATCTATTTCATTGAATTTTTCAAAGATAATTTTTCTAATTTGAAGTTCAACTGGGGTTTTAGGCGTAAAACTCATACTAGTACAGGTTTGCTGCCTCTTCTTTTAGTTTATCAACATCTTCTGAGTTTTCAAGATGTTTTCCTATGTATGTGTAAAGAGCAGATTTGAGTACCTTTAGAGAAAGCAGAGCACATTTGATTCGGACTGCTTGCAGGTGTTCTAATCCCAATTCACTTAGAACATCATTTTTTTCGATGTTTCTTACATCTTCAAGACTTTTGCCTTTAGTGATTTCAGTTAAAACGGAAGAGCATGCCATGCAAATTGCACATCCCTTACCATGGAATTTGATATCAGTTACTTTGTTATCATCAATTTTCATATCGATATCAATACTATCACCACATAATGGATTTGCATCATGAAATGTTACATCATGATCTTCTATCTTTCCATAGTTTACAGGATTTCTTGAATAATCCACAATCATTTCATGGTAAATGTCAGCATTATTACTCATAACTTAAACACCTTTGCCACAGTATT
>JBHITY010000015.1:0-11937 GCA_042138585.1 Candidatus Nitrosopumilus sp. | reverse complement strand
CTAGTCAAGAAAGCAGATGTTGATCCAAAAATTTTTCTTGAAATTTTAAACTCTACTTATTTCAAAACAGGAATGAGTGAAAACAAAGCATTCAAGATGATTGAGGGGAAATACGAACCTACGTTTACACTTGAAAATCTCAAAAAAGATATCAGCACAATGACTAATGCTGCAAAATCATTAGGAATTGAATTACCTATGATAAAAAAAGCTGAAGAAGTATACGAAAATGCTGTAAAAGAAGGATTAGGTGGGATAGATTATACCGGAATTATTGAATATGTTAAAAGAATTAACGAGTCCAAATAATCACGAGCGAAATTCAACAAAAATACTATAAGCAATTACAGCTAATCATATTCTATGAAATTATCTGACAAAGTAGCAATTGTTACAGGAGCATCAAGTGACATTGGCAAAGGCATTGCCAAGAAATTTGTAGATGAAGGCGCCAAAGTGGTTCTTGTTGCAAGGAATTTAGAAGGATTAGAAAGTGCAAGAAAAGAGATAGGAAATGAAGATTCGACTGCAGCTATGACTTGTGATTTAACAGATGAATCTCAAACACTACAAGTTGTAAACCAAATCATGGATGCTTATGGAAAGATAGACATTCTTGTAAACAATGCAGGGGCAATTAATGACCCGGTACATTTTCATGAAATGAAAAATTCAGATATTGAAAAACTCATCAATGTTAATCTTTTAGGAGTTTTCAACATGACAAAAGCTGTTTTGACAAAGATGGCAGATGTCAAAAGTGGTTCAATTGTAAATATTGGCTCTATCTCAAGTGAGAGAGCAATTCCACGAGTTCACTTGGCAGTTTATTCTGCAACAAAAGCAGCAATTCCAATGTTTACAAAATCTATTGCAGTAGAGTATGCAAGAAGAAACATCAGATGCAATTGTGTTAATCCAGGCATCATCAATTCAGGCTCAATAAAGCCATACCTTGATGACCCTCAAGCAAGAAAAGTACTAGAAGAAAGACTACCACTTGCAAGAGTTGGAGAACCAGAAGACGTTGCAAATGCAGTAGCATACTTGGCTTCAGATGAAGCAAGTTGGGTTACTGGAACAATTCTAAATGTTGATGGTGGAAAGACAGCTTCAGAAGGATAGTCCTTTCTCAAGTAATGTCTTTGCCAATAGTTGAGACACTCTAATTGATTCAGGTATAGAACCGTGTAATGTTAAATCATCAAGAAGATGTTTTACTTCATTTAATGTACATCCCTCTTTTCTAACATAGACATTATGTGATGTACTAAGAGTGATTTTTTCACGTTGGCCTAATTTCTCATATTCATTTAGTTTTGATTCAAAAGAATCTGGAAAGTGATGTTTTAGAGAATCCTCAATACCGGATGAATCATGGTAGGACACTCCAATAATTGGAATTTTCAAGGTATCATATAATTTTTTGATATCAATGATGTTATACATTGAGACAATTAATCCAGAAATCAGAACATAACTGATATCAGGTCTATCCAAGTCATCATACATCTTCAATATTGCATCAGTTGCATCGTCCCCTTCCAAAGTAGCACCCCCAAAAACAAATCCATCTATAACAAAATCTCTTCTCATAACAACTCCAGCAAGAACAGATTTTTCAGAATTTTGTCTAAAGCTTTCAGCAATTGCTAATCCGCGTAGCCCCTTTTTTTCAAGATGAAGAGATCTCATTTCTTTTCCTCATATACACATGATAGCTTAATCCAGTCACAAGCATAATGATTCCAGTAACTGCAGACCACATTACAAAAGATGAGATTTCAGATTCATCCATAAGAAATAAGGGATTTTTAAACATCTAAAGTTTCGGATTAGAGTATGCTTTGAACTATGAAACATCTAAATAGATTTGATATTGTGTAAAATTATGCCTGAATTCACATGTCCAGATTGTGGAAAACGATTATTCCATGAGAATGAGACTACACTCAAAGTAGAAGAAACAATTCATTCAAAGTTCTGTAGAAAAGAAGGCGGTACTCACAGTTACATGCACAGAGACCCAGCACACATGAATACTTTTGATCCTGAAAGGGAAAACGATTCAAACGGTGTGCCTGTATTGAAAAAATAATTTTTCATACCTCAAAATTATATCCTAGATGTTATTGATTCAAACCAATTGTCAGACACTTATGATGTAGTAGTAGTTGGCGGAGGTCCTGCAGGATCATCAGCTGCATACACTGCATCAAAGAATGGAATGAAAGTAGTGTTAATTGAAAAAGAAGAATCAATTGCAGAATCAGTTAGAACTAGTGGAGTCACATGGATTCAAAATATAGAAGAATTTGGAATTCCAGAAGATTGTTACAATCCAGTAAAGAATTTTGAATTCTATTCACCAAACAACAAAGTGAGTATTGGAGATACTATTGCTCGATCTGCAGTACTAGATGTAAGAAAGACGTATCGATGGTTAGCATCTCAAGCAGATGCACAAGGAACTAAGATTATTGTAAATACAACTGTTAAAGAAGCAATCAAAGATGAATCAGGAAAAATTATTGGGGTCAAGGCAATACAAAATGAAAAAGAAATTGAATTTTTTGGCAAAGTAGTAATTGATGCTAGTGGTTTTCAATCAACAGTTGCAAAATCAATGGGTTTTGTAAAACAATGGGAAAGATTTGGTGCCGGTGCAGAGTATGAGGCAAAAGTAGAACATGTTAAAGCTGATACATGGTGGTTGATGGTTGGAGAGAAATATTCACCTGCAGGATATGCATGGATTTTTCCACTAGGTAACAACATTGCAAGAATTGGTGTAGGAATTGGTAAACCAGATTCTCCAGTAGATCCAACTGCAAGACTAAAAGAACTCATTGAAAACAAAGAAGGTCCAATTGCAGATTTGGGCAAAATCGAACCAATAGAGTTTCACTACGGATTAATTCCAAATGATGGGCTTTCTAGAAAAACAGTTTATGATAATTTGATTTTAGTTGGAGATTCAGCAGGACAAGCTAATCCTTTGGTCTTGGAAGGAATTCGCTATGCGATTAAGTTTGGAAGAATAGCAGGAGAGGTTGCATCAAAAGCAATCAAAGCAAACGACACATCAGAGAAAAAACTATCAGAGTATGAGGACAATTGGAAAAAAGCAATTGAATCTAAAATAAAATCTGCAGGTAAAGTACAAGATAGATGGATTGGATTAAATGATGAGGATTGGGATAAAGAGTTAGACATTATCAGTGAGTTAAAACCTGAAGAGTTTTTGGATTTTATCAAAGCAGATTTTGGATTATCTAATATGATAAAACTTGCAACTAATCATCCAAAACTAGCAGTAAGACAATTGTTTAACTTAGTTAAGGGTAGAAATTAGCAGAATCAAGCCATGGCAACTACCCTAGAGTAGTTGCCAGACTTGAAAAAGGGCACGGTATTGGTTTGGTTTGTCTCCACAGACGTACAAATTGAATGAAATTGCTCAATAGTGCAAAGGGCACAATCTACACAAATCATGCTGTTAGGTTTCATACAATGAGCACATTTTGTATGCTCTGTTAGTTTTCCACCACAACTTCTACATGATTCGTCAGGCATTTCTATTCAAACAGTGTTTGTGAAATTTGAATATAAGGCGCACGTAGGAATTATTCATACAAATCATCAGTAAGACGAAGGTTATAATGTAAATCAGAAAAACAAAATTCATGGACGGAGTCAGAAAAACTTTTGATGAATGGGCTCAAAACGGCAGAGCAGAGTTAATGGAAGTAGAACATGGAAAAAATGTTTCAAAATTTTTGGATTCAATAACATTTGATAAGCCATTTAGTTTCCTAGATGTTGGATGTGGTAACGGTTGGGTTGTAAGAAAGATGGCAAGAGAGTCCTATTGTAAAAAAGCGATAGGAATCGACAAAAGCAAAAAGATGATCATTCAAGCAAAAAAGAAAATAGACAGCAACAAAGAGGAGTTTGTTCACACAGACATTGAATCATGGAAATATAGAGGAAATTTTGATTTTATTTTCTCAATGGAGGCAATATATTATTCAGATTCTATTGAAGATGCACTCAAAAAAATATTCAAGTTGTTAAAACCAGGCGGACAGTTTTTTTGTGGTACTGATTTTTACACAGACAACAAAGCAACCTCAAGATGGAAAGATATTATGAAAATCCAAATGCATTTGCATTCAAAAAAAGAATGGAAAGAGTTTTTCAAAAATGCAGGTTTCCAAGTAAAAACAAAACACGTCAAAGATTTGAAGAGCAGAAAAAAGTGGAAGAGAGAATACGGAACTCTATTCATCATAGGCACAAAAAACTAAGTAATATTCAAATTCGATAAATCAAAAGTATAGTTATGTGAGCTGGAGCACGACACGCTGCTACGGCAGAGGAAACTCCTCCCTCCATACAGGATATGTGATCTGGAGATAGATAATCAGAGATGATTGGCAACGGAGCAGAAAAAAATCCAATATGGCGCACGGTGATGGTGAAAACCTGAGGTTTCCATAAAAGGAATGAAAAAGACGACCCACATGGAGCAAAGCCAAACAGAACTTAAAGTTCCTGTACTAGGTTCAGGTAGGCTGCAAAGCGAAATATCGTGAAAACAGAAGGAGGGTTACTCCCAGCACACATTTTTTAATTTAACAATAATCATAAAAGAAAATTGTATTTCTAAAAACTAGAAAAGATTTTGCAAAAAATCTAACTCATAGAGTTGACTTGTTCTTTACAGATATCTGCATTACAATGACATGTTGCATCGCACAAGCATGCCCCTTGCATTTCACAATCACATTCTGAACCCATCTCGGCAGATGCTGCACATCCACATGCTGCTTCTTCTGCTGCTGCAGGAGTTGCTTGTTGTGGAGGAGGGTTTTGAGTAGTGTTTGAAGAGTCCTCATAGTAACTTCTTGTTTGTTGATAATCAGAACCATCTGCCAGTTGTGCTTCACCTCTGTTGGTTTGATAACCACCAGATGAGGAGCTGGTTTGATAACCAACCAATCTACTTGGATCAATTCCTTGTTGGCCAGTCTTCTCATTCTTGAGAGCACGATTACTAATCATAAAGAATGCACCACCAGCAATGCCTGCAATGGCTGCCATTCCATAGATAATCATAACAGGGAAATCACCTGTTGAGGTTGTAGCATAATCTTCTGGAGGAGTTGGGGTCACACCTGCAATCTCAACACCATCGAAAATATCTAAAGCACCAAATCCAATTGCATACAAGTTACCTTGGTCTGAAGATTGAACACTTCTGACAATGTATAGTTGGTCTGCCATAACTTCAGCTTCAAAGACTCTTTCTACTTGTCTTCCTTCTCTGATACTACTTTCACCCATAGTCCAACTTGAAACAACATAACCTGCAATTTCATCACTTAGACCAAATGTTCCAGCATCAACATTGATACCAGTTGGGTCAAACAAGAAGTGCCAATTTGTTAATGGTTGTTTTAAGATAAAGTTTGCATCAATGAGATTTCTTTCTAAAACAGATTCAGCCTCAGTTCCTACAAAGAAGGCTGCTGCTTCTGGTTCTTCACTAAGTAAAATGCTAATTGGGAAATTGAGTTCATATCCATCAATTACAACTTCATCAGTTGCAGTTAATCCTCTCCATCCCAAGTCAACTAGGGTTTTTTGAGAGTCTTGTGTAATTACATAGTTTGAAAGTTCACCTTCAAGAATTACTCTATAGTCAACAGAAGTGTTGATGTTTCTTGCTTTAAGGTGAATATCATAAGAGACGTTCAAGTCAGAAATTTGGGCTTGACTGCCATCTGATCTAATTTTTTTATTAAGTTGATTCATTAAATCTTTAACACCAGGATCTGACGAATCTGCAGTTCCTTCAACAGTCCATTCTTGACCTCTAAGGGCCTCAAAGAGCTGTCCGCCATTTGGATATTCGATGAATAATGTTTTCTGGTAATTCATCTTAAATGGTGAAGTCTCTGTGTTTGGATTAATTCTTGCATCCATTTGGGCACCAAATACTGAACCTGTAGAACCTACAATGATAAGACCAGCAAGTAATACGGTTAATACGACTGCCCTAGACACGATCTACTAGGCATCCATTTGTAGTAATAAACTTATCCAACATAAAGATCGCAATTTTTTGAAAAAGTAATATGGAGTGAACGTTGCAGACTTTGCAGTTTTAGGAGAAAATGAGATGATTACAGTTTTAGCAGGTGGGACAGGTTCAGTCAAACTAGTCAGAGGATTAGTTTCTCAAGAATCCAAAGTCAATGTTGTAAGTAATGTAGGTGACAATTATTGGTTGTACGGACTCTATGTATGTCCCGATATAGATACAATCGTTTACGGATTAGCAGATTTACTCGATCCAGAGAAAGGATGGGGAATCAAGAAAGATACTTTCAACTTTTTGCGTCAAATGGAGGTATTTGGTGAAGAGACATGGTTTAGAGTTGGTGACAGAGATGCTGCAACCCATCTCATTAGAACAAATATGTTAAAGAACGGAAAAAATCTCAGCGACATCACAAAATGGATGTGTGAGAAATTTGCAGTTAGTGCAAACATCATACCAGTCACTGACAACAGTATAGAAACAAGAATTATCACAGACAAGGGAGAATTACACTTGCAAGAATATTGGGTTAAACACAGAGGAAAAGATCCTGTTGAAGGAATTCAATATATTGGTGCAGACAAAGCACGTCCAAATCCTGAAGCAGTAAATGCAATTCATGATGCAGATATGGTGATTTTAGCTCCTGGGAATCCACTGACATCAATTGGTCCAATGCTCCAAATCAAAGGAATTAGAAAAGAATTATCAAAAATCAAGAAAAAAGTAGTCGCAATAAGCCCATTAATTGGAGACAATGCAATTAGTGGTCCTGCTGCAAAATACATGCAGGCTGCAGGCATTGAATCTAATGCATATGGATTAGCAAAAATGTATTCAGATGTATGTTCTAACATTATCATTGATACTAAAGATAGAATGCTCTCAAAGAAGATTCAAAGTCTAGACATGAAAGTTTTTGAAACTAAAATTACTATGAAAAACAAACTAGCCGAAGATGCATTAGCAAATTTCATCCTAAAACAAGTACACGTGTAATTTGAAAATAGCTGCAATAATTCCTGTAAAGACTTTCTCTAATGCAAAAACTCGTCTAGAGTTACCTCCACAGAAGATTGAAGATTTGTGTAAAATCATGTTAGAGGAGATTCTGCAAACAGTTTCAATCTCACCTCAAATTGACAAAGTAATCATGGTTACAAAAGAAGAAAAGGCAATTGAGATTGGAAAAAAATTCAACACTCATACCATTATTGATGCAAAAGAAGAAAGCGTTAATGGAGCAGTGGCATTAGCTGACAAGTATCTGCTAGAAAATGGATTTGATGCATCAATTGTTTTTCCTCAAGATATCCCATACATCAAAACACAAGATATTGACTTTATGTTAAACTACAAAATGCACCCTAACTTTGCAATAATTGTACCATCAAGAAGATTTGATGGAACAAATGCACTAGTCAGAATGCCAATTGATTTGATGGAGACTCATTATGATGAAGACAGCTACAAGATTCACATGAGCACTGCAAAAAAACACACGTTAAATGTTGCAATGGTATTCGTCAAAAGAATCATGTGGGATGTAGATAATGAAGAAGATTTGAAATTTCTCTTAGAGCAAAAAGAGAAACCACACATTGCAGAAAAAATTAAACAAATTTTAGAATCACCCTAAAAAAATTAAAAAAATACCCAAAAAATAGTCATTTTCTAGGTATGATCAACAACAGACTTATAAGTAATGAATTAGAAATTGTTAAATATTATCATAAAAGGTTTTGGGAGATATAAAAAATGGTTAAAACAGTAAATCCAAAGGACAGATGTCCAAGATGTGGAAAGGGCACACTAGTAACAGATGCAAATACTGGTGAGAATTTCTGTGGCAAATGTGGATTTGTAATTACTGATAAAGTCGAAGAGTCAGGTCCTGAATGGAGATCATTTTCAAATGAAGGTGAAAACAAAAGCAGAGCAGGAGTTCCAACCTCACTTGCAATGCACGATATGGGATTAGCTACTGTAATCAATCCTCAAAACAGAGACGCAACTGGAAAGCCATTAACAGCTTCTATGAAAAGTACAATCGAGAGATTAAGAACATGGGACAGTAGAAGTCAAGTTCACGAACCAGTCGATAGAAACTTTAGACAAGCATTTAGTGAGTTAGACAGACTCAAAGACAAACTAGCAGTTGGTGATGCAGTCATTGAAAAAGCAGCTTACATTTACAGAAAAGCATTAGAGAAAGGACTAGTCAGAGGACGTTCCATTTCAGCTTTGATTGCATCAGCATTGTATGCTGCATGTCGTGATACAGAAACTCCTAGAACACTAAAAGATATCGGACAAGCAAGTAATATCAAAAGAAAAGATATTGCAAGATGTTATAGATTACTCTTAAGAGAATTAAATTTGAAGATGCCAGTTGTGGATCCAATCAAATGTATTTCAAGAATTGCAAGCAAAGCTGGCCTATCAGAGAAAACAAAAAGAAAAGCAACAAAGATTTTGCAAACTGCAGAAGAGAATAAAATTTCAGCAGGAAAAGACCCAATGGGATTAGCAGCAGCTGCACTTTATGTTGCATGTGTGACAAATGGTGAAAACAAAACACAAAGAGACGTAGCTGAAGCTGCTGGAGTCACAGAAGTAACTATCAGAAACAGGTACAAAGGCTTGAAAGTTGCCTTAAACCTCTAGAGAAGATTCCTTTTTTGAACAATACCTGTGCAGAAACAACATTCCTACAGATAAGATACCTGATGCCAAAAGCAATAATTCTAGAGTAGACATCAAAGAATGTGAAAAGGCATTTTCAATAGATATAGAATTTATCTGAGAGATAAAAGTGGCATAAGAGAATATGAAGTAGTTTGTGGCCCAATGAATCAACAATGATGCTACAAATCCAAACCTAAGATACACCCATCCTAAAATAATTCCGCCAGCAGTAGCTTGAGCAAATTTACCTTCACTCCAAGATTCTGCAAATGCAATGTGGGCAAATCCAAACAAAACCCCTACAAAGACAATCAGAAATATTGCTTTTTTTGAATCATAAATGTCAAGATGTCTAGGAGACCACAAACATTTGAAAAAGTATTTCACAGATGATCTTCTAGAATATAGTGCAAATAACGGAATTCCAATTAGAATTAAACGAAATCCAATCTCCTCAATTAACGGCGCCAAAGAGACATAGAAGAATTGTATCAAGTCATTGTCATCAAGTGGAGGAACTGTAACAATACCAAATTGTTCTTGTACAAAATTGATCAATGCAGAAACTAAAACCAAAATGGATAACCATTTTGTGACACCAATCATATAGTTTGAGGTTGTGTCATATTTGCCAAAAGATATGATAGAAGTAAACGATTTTAAAAATCCAGTCTTTGGACCTAAGATTGCAATTACAAATAGTACCACATAGAAAACCCACAATCCAACAAAGACATCACCTATACTAACATCAGAAGCTGTTTGATAGACTGAAGTTTCTTTGAATAATTCTAAATGAGTTACAGGAAAATCATAGTTAATATCACCACCAATATCACTTTCAAATATTACAAAGATTCCTATTGGAAATGAAACCAGGAGTAATCCAAAGATTACTGAAAGTAGTGCAGTAAAAGGAATGCCAACAGCTTGTAGTAGTTTATTTTGATTTTGCAATTTGCTTTAGTGCAACTCTATACTTTCTTCAGCAAAGCCCAGATTAGTTAGAGTGTCTTTGATGGTGTCACGATGATCACCTTGTAAGAAAATGTAACCTTCTTTGGCAGTTCCACCGCATGCATATTTACTTTTGAGTTCTTTTGCAACTGTCTCTAAATTATTTAGTTTGGGATCTAGTCCTTCAATCATAGTACCTTTTTTCTTAAAACGTCTTGTTTCTAATCGAATTATAATTTTGGTGCTATCTTTGGCAAGTTCACCGCATGCGCACAGGTCTTCTGGAAGACCACAAGTATTACAAATTACTGCCATTCGTTCGAAATGAATTCAATTATAGACACTATTAAGCCTTGTTTGAAATGCTACATTTTAGAAAATAATTGGATTTTTTAGATAGAAAATTCAAGAAGAGTCATGTCAAAAGATCTCACAAAAAAAGCAGCAGAGATGTTGCTTCAAGGTGCAACACTACTTAGCGAACCATGTCCATATTGTAAAGGAGTCAGGGTCATGAAAGAAGGTCATGCATTATGCATTAGTTGTGGCAGAGAACCTCAGAAAAAAGAGATCCCAGTAGTTAATCAAAAAGAGATTCAATCCTCACTATATGAAACTCTAGAAAAGAAGCTTGTAGTGTTATCAAAAGAACTTGAAGAGGAAAAAGATCATACAAAGCAGCAAGAGATACTAAATTCAATAAATTCACTGCTAGAGGCAATGGACAAGATCAAAAATAAACAATAAAGTTTTTATGTCAAAATCCTTGGTTTTGAGTTAGAATGGCAGATAAGAAATCAGCACCACTTCCAGCATCAAGTGGAGGTCTCATGAGATTCTTTGAGGATGAGACAAAGGGATTCAGAGTGGATCCAAGAATAGTAGTATCAATTCCTATAAGTTTAATTTCTATATCATGGGTAATCGATATCTTTTTAGCTCCCTGAATAAGAAATGGAAAAAGAATCAGACGATGTTTCAAATATTCACAATAGGTTTTCCCTTACTCTAGTTAATCCATCATCACATTATTTTTCATTATTTGTCTCATTAGGTGTCGCAGCAATAATTTCATTTGCAGTACTTTTAGGATATTTGGGGAATAGTATTGAAGAGACATGGTATGTAGTACCTGCAGTTGTTGTAGCATTATTCCTAACACAATTACTTGATACAAGATTTACAAAGAAAAAAGAGTATTCAAAGTCATTACATTCATCATTGTTTGGAAACATGTTATGGGCAGCAACAGTATTGCTAGGATTGCTAGCCAGTGTAGTACTATCTAAAGAAACATCATTGTTCTTTGTAACTTTTGGAATGTTCCTGTTTGCAAGTTTTAGAATCGGAATTTACACTACAACATTAGGAGTGAGTCTCAAAAAAGCTTGGGCAATCTGTTTTGTTCAGCCATTAGCAATGTTTGCAGTTTTAATTCCACAATACTTGTGGATTCCAATGCTTAGTGACCCAATGGCATTGTTTTATGGAATTTCATTTATGATAATTGCAAGTGTATGGTCAGTTCTAACAGATAGAGCAGGAAGACCAGGAATGGAGAGCACTCACAAAACAATTCAAGCATATCTGGCATCACAAAAAAATGATCATACAGAAGCTGAAGAAATCATGGAAGAGCGCTCGAGTGAAACTAAAGTTGCCACATCACAGATAAGATTGTCAGCTAATGACGGAGGCAAAGAATTCAGAATGGTTTTACCTGAAATTCATCCAGGACCATATCATCCAGTAGGAGGTAGCAACATACCATATCTTATTTACAAAAATCTGTCATCTTCAGCCATGGTCATGCATAGTATTTCAGACCATGCACTTAATCTTCCATCAAAAAACGAAGTTGAAAATTATCTTAAAAATCTAGAAAATAGCAAAGTCAAGGAGGAAGGATTGCAATGTACAGAACCAGTAACTGTACAAATTAACAAAGCAAGAGTAATCGGATTACTATTTGGAAAGAATCCATTGTTATTTTTGTCATTATCACCACATGGAATGGAAGACATTCCAAATTATATGAAAAATGACATTGAACAGTATGCAAAGAATAGAAATTACTCAAAACCACTAATTGTGGATTGCCATAATGCAATGGGTGAGGAGATTTCAAATGAAGATGGAGAAGATATGCTCAAAGCTGCAAAGTCTTGTTTGGACACTCTAAT
>JBHITY010000014.1:0-12323 GCA_042138585.1 Candidatus Nitrosopumilus sp. | reverse complement strand
CCAAAAAGAAATTTGATTATTTAGATTCAGAAATTGTTTTTACTGTAAATCTGAAGGATGAATCATGTAGTGTTAGATCAAAATCATTAACTCTTTCTGGGAGATATGTTAAACATGCAAGAGATTTTTCACAAAAACAAAAGTCTTGTTCAAATTGTTCTGGCAAAGGATGTAGAATCTGTAATTTTCATGGAATTTCTGAATACGATAGTGTTGAAGGAGAAATCTCACAATTTCTTTTTGAAAAATTAGGTGGAACTACTGCTAAATTCACATGGATTGGCGGTGAGGACAAATCAAGCTTGGTTCTAGGCACGGGAAGACCATTTTTTGTCAAGATTCAAAACCCTCAAAAAAGAAAACTGAGAGTATCCTCTACAAAATTGGACCATGTGAAAGTCAGTAATTTCAAAATTGTTGGAGACTTTCCAAAAAAACCATTAAAATTCAACTCTCTAGTTGAGGCAAAAATTTCAACATCCTCAAAAATTAATTCTAATCTTTTACAAAAATTAAAAAATCTGACAAAAAATCCCATTATAGTTTACGAAAAATCGGGAAAACGATCTGAGAAAAACATTATTTCAATAAAATACAAGAAACAAGATGATACTTCTTTTACATTAATTTTCAAGTTTGAAGGGGGGTTACCAGTAAAACGTTTTGTAACGGGAGATGATGTTTCTCCTGGAATAAGTCAGACCCTTGGTATTTCTTGCAAGTGTATTGAGTTTGATTTTCATGATGTTGACGTCAAATGATAACAATTAACTAGCTCTGAATATTTCAAAATGTCATGCCAATGAGAAAAAAAGGTAAACATCAAAGACATGCTGATCAAAGAGCAGAAACAAGAAGAAAAAAGAAGGCAAAATCTGGAAAACCTAGATCCTAACCAAATCAACCTTTTTACATTCAAAATTATCGAGGGATGATATTGGATCCACTAATACGTTTCAAAGATGCACATTCTAAAGGAATAATTCCCGATGATGTCTATGAACTTACAATCAAACGTTTTCCAATAACTGTTGAAGGAATCAATAGAATTGAAAAGGCATCAGGAATCCGTTATCCTGTTGCATATGTGGAACCCTCACTTGTAATATCTACACCTGATCCAAATTCTTATGAATATGGAATTTTATTTGCAAGAACAATTCCTGTGGTATTTGATGACAAATTTCAAGTTGTTATCCAAATTTCTGCCCCTCTAGTGGCTTATGGTCTTAAGGGCACGATTCATGCAATTTTAGCACACGAATTTCTACACTTTCTAGAATTAATTAGGAAAATCTCAAAGATGGAATTACTTTCAGATGAAATATCTGGAAATTTATTTGAAAATGTGTATAGCGATGAAACTAGATTATTTGAACCTCGAGTGGTATTCAAAGATCGTACATTACTTAATCACATCACAAAAAAATTTCCTGCGGGATTTCGTGATTACAAACTAGAAGATAAGGTTACAAAATTTTGGATTGACAAAAATCTTCCTAAAACAAACATTTCTTTAGATTCTAACACAGTAAAATTATCTGCAGACACTATTTCAAAAATCAAACTTGAACCCACATTTGTTTCAAAAATTGAACAGTTAGAAGAAAAGAGTTCTAAAATTCGTAAGAAGAAATTATATTGAATTTAAAATATTTTATTGATTAAATTCTGTCAAACCACATTTTCCACATGTGTGTCTGTCTTTATGTTCAGACATGAAAACTCCTTTACCGCATCTTGAACAGATTTTTTTAATTCTTGATACTTTGTCTCCATCGACTTTGTAGTAACCATAGACGTTTGGACTGGAACCTTTTTTGCCTGCCATTATTCAGACTTCTCCTCTTCTTTAGCTTCTTCAGCCGGTGCTTCTACTGCTTTATCTTCAGCAGGAGCATCTTCGGATGCTGTTTCTTCAGCCGGTGCTTCTTCAGCTGGAGCTTCTTGTTCTGCTGCCTGAGCTTCTGCAAGTTTTGCTTTTGATTTTTCTAATCTTGAGAAAATTGTTGGGTTGACATGTTTTTTTGCCAATCCTTCATCTTCGTAAACAAAGAAAGTTCCTGTTACAATTGGTTTTCCAACATGAGTTTGTAATCTCATTGGAATTACCACTTTACCATCAAGTTTGAATTCTTTAGTAATCATGTCTACTGCCTCAAGTTTTTTGAGTTTTCCTGCCAATCCTGCAAAATTGCATGTTAGCTCTCTTCTAGATAGGAAGGTATTATCGACGTCTGTAACGGTCTCAATTATGGACATGTATCCAAAATCCTTTAGATATTTCATATAAACCTTGATTGAAATAGATAAGAAATTTAAGAAAATCTTAGGTAAATCTTACTATGGAACGCTATATGCTTCATCTGAAAAACACTCGCTATGGACCTGAAAATTCCCGTGAAGTTGTTTACAAAGCAAGAGATCTTGCATCTGACATGAATGCTTCAATTAGAGTTGCCAGAATTGCCAAAAAATTTGTTGAGTTGGATGTTTCAGTTGAAAAAGAAGATCTAGACAAATTAATTGAAAAATTATCTCCAATTGGTCCTATTGATAATATCCGTCATGTCTTTGAAGAAGAAATCGATAAAGAAAAAGGAATTACAGATGGAATTTTTTATTTTAACAATGAAAGATTTTGGGAAAGTCATGAAGCATTTGAAGGTGTTTGGAAGAAATGCTTTGGCAGAGAAAAAGAAGTTGTACAGGGAATTATCTTAATGGCTGTTGCTTTTGCTCATGCACAAAAAGATGAATTAAGTATTGGAATTGGAATGCTTCGAAGAGTCTTGGAGAAATTAGGAACATCTCCTTCTACTTATCATTCAATTGACGTGGATAGAATTAGAAGTAAAGCAATTGAAATGCAACAGGAAAACAAACTAACTACGTTTGAGATTTAATTAATTCTAAAGACTTTGTAACTACATCTGCACCCTGAAGAAGACCTATACTTCCTTTCTTTGCTTGGGCTTCTGTCATCCTTGTGGTTCCATCTTTTTTGATAAAATCTCCTGAAACTAACACTGGAACTGGATCATCACTGTGTCCTTTGTTAATACATGGGGTTGAGTGGTCTGCAGAAATTACTATGGCAACCTTGTTTGTATCTATGTTCTCTACTAGTGTTTTGAAGAATCTCTGGTCAATCTCTTCAATATTTTTCATCTTTCCTATTGCGTCCCCATCATGTCCAAACTCATCTGGTCCTTTGAGGTGAACATAGATTGAATTTTGTGTCTCCATTGCTTTTGCTGCAACTCTTGCTTTTTCTTCATAATCTGTTAGTCCTCCAGCTTCAAATGCTTTCATCTTTAGTACTTCTGAAATTCCTAACTCTACTGGCATGTCTACAATACATGAAAAATTCATTCCATACTTTTCATTGATTGGTATTACATCTGGATACTTGTTTCCTGCATCTCTAAGTAAGATACAACTAAGTTTCTTTTTTCCTTGTTCTTCTCGTTTCTTGTTGATTTGACTTTCTTTACAAATACTGATTGTTTGTTCTGAAAACTCGTTAACCGTATTTGCAGTAGATTTTGCATCCTCGATATCCTCTAAAGGTAAACATTTTTCAATTTTCAAAAAATCTCCAACTGCTTTTGCAACTCCCATACCTCCAATGTTGCTGTATGCCGGGTCTGTGTTTGTGATTTTTGATGATAATTTGTTTGCATTGTTTCTTATTCTAACAGTAACTCTGTGACCAATTGTAGGTGACACAACAACAGATGTATCTGGATTTGAGAATTTCACCTTCTCTTCAATTTCTTTTGCTATTCCATCTGCATCCTCTTTTTCAATATGTCGTCCTGCCCTTCTGTCGATAATTACTTCTTGATCATCTAATGTGGAATAATTTCCTCTTAATGCAAGGTCTCCGTCTTTGAAATCAATTCCAATCCCAATTGCTTCGATGACTCCTCTACCTGCATAGTCCTCGTGTTTGAATTTGTAACCTAACATGTTGAAAACTGCAATATCTGATTCTGGTGCAATTCCTTTTCCAACGGAAATTACCTCTCCAATTGCCCCATTGCTGGCGATTTTGTCTAAAATTGGAGTGTTTGCAGCCTCTAGCGGTGTCTTTCCATCTAAATCTGGATGTGGAAGGTCTCCTACACCATCTAAAAGAACGTAAATCATATGAACATCAGAATTATCCAAGTTCTTCCCTGATTATCTCAGATCTGATGCTCTCCTTTAAAGCTTGCAACAAATTCTGCGATCAAAACAACAATCAACTTTGTAGTTTCTTGTTTTTTTATTTCCAGATGGAATATTTTTTGATGAAATTCGTATTTTCTTATTTTTTACAATTTTTTTCCAAAAATAAATTTCAATATTGAATGTCATTGGATCTTAGTAAACGTTTTAACAGACATTTACTGCAAATTACAATTATGGGAGATATGCGCAAAGACTATGTTTCTGAGCGTTTCATGATTGTCTCTAAAAAAGAGGAGAAAGTTAAAGATCCAAAAAAATCTCCCTTTGCTCCAGGAAATGAGTCCATGACAAATCCTTCTGTTTTGTCTCTTGTTGCAAAAGATGGGATGTTGCAAAGATTACAAGACAACGATGATGAATTTGTAGAAGGATGGTCAATCAGAGTTTTTGAAAGTAAAAACCCAATTGTTTCAGTTGACACTGAAAACTCATACAGCGATAGACCATTTTACAGTGAACCTGCATATGGATATCATTACATTGTTGTTGCATCTCCAAATCAAAAGGATACTTTTGCAACTATAGACACTGAGCAATGGTCTAACATCCTGGTGGTAGTTCAAGATCGATTAAGATGGCTTTATACTCAAAAAGGTGTTACTTATGTTTCAATTTATGCTGATCAGGGTGAACTCTCTGGTAGCGTAAATCCTCATCCTCATCTCAATATCTTAACATTTTCAACAATTCCACCAATTATTGAGGAGGAGGCTGAGGCATCTCATAAAATTCTAAATGAAAAGGGTGTATGCCCAATGTGCCAGACAGTAAACGAGGAGATTAGTGGTCCTAGACAGGTTCTTCAAACTGAAGGATTTATGGCATTTTGTCCATGGTCTCCATCATATCCGTATGAATTTTGGATTGCTCCTAAGAAACATACCACTAGTTTTTCTAAAATAACTCAAAAAGAAATCAATGATTTGTCCCTAATCTTACGCGCCACACTTGGAGGCCTATCTCAAACTATCAAGAATGTCTCATACAATCTTGTCTTTCACCTGTCTCCTGAGAAAAAGAACAGTCGTCAGATTCATTGGCATATTGAAATTTATCCAATTACAAAATCTTGGTCTGGTTTGGAACGTGGATATGGAATTTTCCTCAATGACATTTCTCCTGAAGAGGCTGCAGAAAAACTAGGTGCTGCCTGTAGAAAGGAACTAGCTAATCTAGTTGGAATTGTATAATTTTTGAATAGTTTATTATTCAACTAATATCTCCAATTAATTATGCAACTTGAGTACTGGCTAGGGCTTGGAAGTATTGCATTTTTCGTGTTATTTGTTCTTGTAGTTAGTTCACTTTACTTTTTCATGTTTGATGATCCAAACACTTCTGATCTTCCTATAGATCCTGATAACTTTGCTAACCCAAAACTTCTACAATTCATCTCAATTACTATTGCTCCTGGAGGAATATTGGCGGCAGTCGCATTCATCTTGTCAAAGTATTATGGTTCTAAAAAAATTGGTGCAATGCTTATCATAGATGGACTCATCTTACTTGGTGGTATGGCATTTGCTCAAACTTTAATCGATAATATTGCTGAGCCATACATTACAGATAGTGTTTTGATAATGCCTCCTTTGTTTATGGGGCTGTCAATACCTGTAATGATTTTTGGAATTCGTTTGATGAAAGTAAGAAAGCCTCGTCCAAAGAAAGAATATTTCTAAATGTGGTCAAACCTTAGTTCGCTGGCAACCTGCTTGAAACCTAATTTTTCATAAAATGGCCTTACATCATCAGTACAATCTAAAATTGTCTTGTAACAGCCTTGTTTTTTGGCAATTTCAAGTAGATATTTCATAATTTTCTCCCCAATTTTTTGTCCTTGGAAATTTTTATTCACCACTACATCTTCTATGTGCCCTACCAATCCGCCTTGATGAATGAATTTTTGTTCAATTAGTAGTGTTGTTGAGCCAACAATCTTTCCATCTAACTCTGCTACTGCTATAATATAATCTGGATTTGAATCAATTTTTTTGAAAATCTCCTCTGCTTTACTTTTATCAATATCACTTGCTTTTCTTAATGAATCAAGTGAGGTTAGAAAACCATTTTGCAAATCTTCAATTCTCAGTTTTCTTATAGTGGGTTCACTCATTTTCTACCTCTTTTTAGATTTTTTTGCAAATTCTTCATTTGCCTCCTTGTATGATTCCTTGTTCCCGATATCTAGAAAGCCTTTTTTTGTAATAAAACTACTGACTAATTTTTTATTCTTCATTGCTTTTTTTATTACATCATCCATTCCATATGGTTTGTTTTTTGGAATGTATCTCAAAATACCTGGCTCCATAACATAACATCCCATGTTGATATTTGCTTTAATCTCTGGTTTTTCTTCCCAACTTGTTACTTTTCCTGCCTTTGAAGTATGAATAACTCCATATTGCAAATTTGTCTTGTATTCATAGAGACTCATGGTTGCAAATGATTTCTTTGCTTTGTGTTGCTTAATCATGTTTCTAAGACTAAAATCAAATATGGAATCCCCATAGACACAAACAAAAGTATCGTCGATAAAATCTTCAGCAGTTTTGAGTTGACCTGCAGTTGCAAGTGGTTTCTTTGAAACTGCATATTCTATATTGACTCCGAACTTCTTTCCATCTTTAAAATAATCTTGAATCTTTTCTTTGCGATAACTTACACACAAAACTATTGACTTTACTCCGTTTTTTTTATTCCAGTCTATTAGATGTTCTAAAATTGGTTTTTTACCTAATGGTAACATAGGTTTTGGAGTTTTGAGTGTAAGTGGACGTAATCTTGTACCTAAGCCGCCTGCTAAAATTACTGCCTTCACAGATATCATTTCGTATGTGAGTATTTATGTTCGAGGATGATTTGATACTGAATTCTATCCTTTGATTTTTGATATTTTTTCTAAAACATCTTCTGGTGTTTTACCAAAAACTATGATCATTGGCTCTTTTCCAAAATCCCCTTTGTGAAAAATAACATCTGGAATTGTTTTTGAATTTTTTATCGCAGAATTTATTCCCCATCTTATTGTAGAACCTTGAATCTTTACATTTTTAGGCTCTTTGCTACGATCATAACTACTTACTTTTAGTTTTGATTTTTTAATTTTTGATAGTGTTGCACTCTGATATCTTAAATTAATTGCAGAACAAATTTCTGGATATTTTTTGTTCATTGACAGTAATGCCGTTGCAACATGTTTTGAACCTCCATATTTCAAATCCCCTACCATCAAAACATTTTTTCCAGCTTTTACAATTCTTCCTGAAACTCCTAAAACATCTTTTGTAGATTTTGGTTTCTGTTTTGAGAACACAAAGTTTGTCTGGCACTCTGGAATGTTTTTGTAAATTCCTTTCATCTTTGTAAATTTGGTTATTGCTGATGATAATTGACCTTCAATTCCATTTTTACTTGGAATATCTGTGATTACAATTCCCTTTCCAATTTTCTTTGCATTTTTTATTGAATTGTATGTGAATTTTTTTGCAAAATATAGTGATTCTTTGATACTTTTCTTTTTTGCAAGTGAGTAAATTAGAGCCGCAGAGTGATTGCACCCACTCCCATGATTGATTTTAGGAATCATCTCTCCTGAAATGATGTATTTTAAATTTTTTTCTAGAACAAAGTCTGATACTTTGTTATTTTTGTCTTCAATTCCTGTAATTATGACATTTTTTGCTCCCATACCTTGAATCTCTCTTGCTAGTTTTTCAGGCGTATTTTTTGTTGAAATTTTTATTTTTGAAAGTATTTCTGCTTCTGTTTTATTTGGTGTAATTATTGTCGCAAGAGGAATGATGTATTTTTGAAAATCTTTTTTTGCATTATTTTCTATTAGACTACCTCCTGTTGTTGATTTTATAACTGGATCAACTACAATTGGAATTTTTAATTTGTTTAATTGTTGATGTATTACTTTGATTATTTTTGCATTATACACCATTCCAATTTTAATTCCATCAATTTTAAAATCTGAAAATAATGATTCTAATTGTTTTTCTAACATTTTAGGTGAAACTGGCTCTACATCTCCAAATTTTGAAGTATTTTGACTTGTAATTGCTGTTATCGCAGTTAGTGTATGTGCTCCTAATATTGAAAATACTCTGATATCACTCTGAATTCCTGCCCCTGATGATGGATCAGATCCTCCAATTGAAAGAATATTCACATTACTTTCTTATTTCAAGTACTAATCTATTTTTCTTTTATAGTTTGAAGTTTTTTTTGATATTGTTGACTGAAATTCCTATGATTAATGATTCTCCTCCCGAAGAACTTCGTTGTACTACGTGTTTGTTACCCATGCAATACCAAACAAAGAAGGATGGAAAGTTTTTGTGGCAATGTTTCAAATGCGGAAAACAATATCTTGTATCTGGAAATGTTGATGATTCTCTAGAAGAAAGTTGGAGTCCTCCAAGATAATGACTGAAATTGATTCTATAAAATATGAAAATCAAAAACTTCGTCAATACATTTCATTGATTACTGCTGAACTTGAGTTATCTCAAAGAGTTAATGAGATAAAGCAAAATTTTGTAAATTCTCCTGATTCAGAGCGTATAATCAAGCCTATTTTGGATAGAATTGGTAAAATACAATCTGAAAAACTATCTCTTCAAAACGAACTAAATTTGAACTAATTATGCTGAAGACTGAGTAACACAATCAAAAGAGCAGAATTCATCTTTCATACTGTAAAATTCTCTTCCACAATGTCTGCATTCCCTAATGGTTCTCACAAGATCGATTACAAAATTATTTAATTTAAAGGCGATCCATTTTGTTAATATACTGACAATAAAATTTTAGCGATCAATAAATTTCTAAAACTTTATGATTGTTTAAATCAGGCTAAACCCTAGAATACATTATGGCAACTCAAATGACTTCAGCAAGACGCGGTATCGCAACCGATGAGATGAAACAGGTTGCAAAAGATGAAGATGTTACTCTTGATTGGCTAATTCCAAAAATTGCAAAGGGCTCTATTATTATTCCAAGCAATAACTGCAGACCTCAAAAAATTCACAATGTTGGAATTGGAAAGGGTTTGAAAACTAAAGTCAATGTTAACATTGGAACTTCCACACTAAATGTAAATCTTGAAGAAGAGATTGAAAAAGCAAAGGTTGCTGTAAAATATCATGCAGATACTATGATGGATCTTAGTGATGGTGGTGATGTAAAACACATTAGAAAAACTTTGTTAGAAACTGCCCCAATAACATTTGGTACTGTTCCGATTTATGAGGCATACAACTATGGTGTTGAAGTACACAAAAATCCTTTGAATCTTACTGAAGATGATTATCTTAACGCATTTGAAAATAACGCAAAAGATGGTGTTGATTATACCACAATTCACTGTGGAATTACAAAAGATATTGCAAAAAGAATTCTTAAAGTTCAGAGATATGGTGGAGTTGTAAGTAAAGGTGGAACTATTACTGCAGCATGGATGCTAAAACACGATAAAGAAAATCCATACTTGACTCACTATGATTATCTTGTTGAGATGGCCAAGAAATATGATGTAACTTTTAGTCTCGGAGATGCACTTAGACCAGGCTCAATTCTAGACTCACATGATGAATTACAAGTTCAAGAGATGATTAACATCTCTCAACTAACCAAACGCGCACATGAACAAGATGTACAAGTCATGGTTGAAGGTCCTGGACACGTTCCACTAAATGAAGTTGCAGCAAATGTTAGACTTGCAAAATCTTTGATTGGCGATGTGCCATATTATGTTCTAGGTCCATTAGTAACTGATGTTGCATCTGGACATGATCATATTGCAAGTGCAATAGGTGCAGCTGTTTCTGCAAGTGAGGGTGTTGATCTTTTATGCTACCTTACCCCTTCAGAGCACCTTGCATTACCAAACGCTGAAGAAGTAAAGGCAGGATTAATTGCATATAGAATTGCGGCACATGCAGGTGATCTTGTAAAGATTCGCGATAAAGCGATCAAATGGGATATGGAGATGACTGAAGCTCGTCGTACATTAGATTGGGAAAAACAACTTGCGTTATCTATTGACCCTGAGGAAGCTGCCAAAATTCATAGCAGAACTGGACAGCATCCTGGAAATAACGTCCCTTGCACTATGTGTGGAGGTGCATGTGTATACATGATGTTGCCTCAACAAAAAAAGTATGAAAAAGAAAATGAAAATCTACAACAAATTGAATAATACTTTTTCTAAACTAGGAACTGTTTCATAATTTTTTAACTCATCAATTTCAATCCATTTGAAATCAGAATTTTCCCAATTTAGTTTGATGGTGGGATTCTTTGCTTCAAACAAAAATGGAAAAATCTCCCATTCGTGATTTTGATATTGTGGTGAATTAACTCTCATCCCATCAGCTGATTTTATCAAAGTTATTTTGTCTTCAGTAATTCCAACTTCTTCAAAAATCTCAATTTTTGCTCTTTTTAGTGGTTCTTCATTTTTTTCAATAATTCCACTAATGCCTGCCCACAAACCTTTCATTGTTTTGACTTCGTCACTTCGTTTTAGAATTAGTAATTTCTCATTATCTTTAATGAATGAAGTAACTATTTTTGTTGAACGCATGTCCGTTATTTTTCAACGGATTTTACCATCTTTGTTAGTTTCTTATAAGATTCGTTGATGTCTGTATGTTTTGCTAATCTTTCCTGACAGTCTTTGATATAATTAACCACTTCTTCTGTTTTAGATTCTTGAACTGCAGTTAACAATCTTCCAATATCCTTCCAAAGCTCTTCAGCAACTCTGCGAATTTCTGGATTTGCAATAATTGTTTCAATAAGTTCTGGAGATTCTGTCATGATGCTTTCTGCAAGTGTCTTTTGAACTCTGAAAGTTGTACCTGACATTTTTTCTGTTAGTAGCATTTTTTCATCCTTTGAAACAATGTTTGCGAAAACTAAATTCATTAAATGAGTCAATCCTAAAATAACTGCAATCTTTTTGTCATGTTCAACTGCATCTATTGTAACAAAGTTTGCTCCTTCAAATAATGATTTTGTTACTGTTAATTCTTTTTTTGCATCTTTAATTGGAACTGAAATAATGTTTTGACCTTTGATAGTTTTTACACCTGGTCCAAACATTGGATGAATACAAATTGGATTTATCTTTGCAGGCATTTTTGATAATGATGAAACGACTTTAGACTTCTCAGATGAAATCTCAATTAGATATGTTCCTCTTTTCATCTCTTTTGCAATTAGTCTGATAATTTCAGGTGTTCTTCTTGTTGGTGTACATAATACTACATAGTCTGCTTTGAGAATAGCCCCTACCAGAGAATCTGATTGTATAATTCCCTTCCCTGGGATTTTGTTTTCAGAGTCAAAACCTGTGACTTCAAATCCTTTATCTAGAAAATATTTGGCAAACCATTGTCCCATTTGCCCTCCTGCTCCAATTACTGTAACTTTCTTCATTGTTCTTCACTCATAATCTCCTTTAGTATATTCATTCCTTCAATTAGTGTCTTCTCGTCTTGACATGCAGAAATTCTAATGAAATTTTTGTAATCTCCAAATCCTTCTCCAGGGGCTACAGCTAAACCTTTTTCTAATGTACTGTTTGCAAAGTGAACTCCATCAAATCCTTCTTTATTGACTCTGGCAAAAATGTACATTGCACCATCTGGAACAACAATATCCAAATTCATTTCATTTGCTTTTTGAATCAATACATCTAGTCTGCTTTGGACTGTTTTATTATTGTTGGATGTGTCTGCTTCTAATGCTCTCATAGCAATGTATTGGATCGGTTCAGAAACATTTGTTAGGCATAATGCTTCTAATTTTGCCATCTTTTCAATAATATTTTCATCTGCAATTGCATATCCTATTCTAAATCCAGTCATGGCATGAGATTTTGAAAATGATTGTGTCACAATACTTTTTTCATAGTTGTAACTCAAAACACTCTTCCAATTAGACTTCACATATTCTGAATAAATTTCATCACTTAACACATAGAGATTATTCTTTTTTGCAATTTCGATAATCTGATCTTGTATTTTTTCAGGAAGAATTTTCCCTGTTGGATTGTTTGGATAATTCAA
>JBHITY010000013.1:0-12532 GCA_042138585.1 Candidatus Nitrosopumilus sp. | reverse complement strand
TTGAAACAATTATCGGAGTGGGAATACTTCTTTTTGCAGCTAAACTCATGGCAGAACTTTTCTTGAGATTAAAACTTCCAATTGTGTTAGGCGAATTATTAGCAGGAATGATTATTGGACCATTTGCATTAGGTCAATTTTTTGTCATAGATGGAAAACAACTTCTCCAAATCAATGATGAGATAAAAATTCTAGGAGAGATGGGCGCAATTGTTATTTTATTTATGGCAGGATTGGAAATGACACCAAAAGAATTCCTGAAAGGAGGAAAGGCGTCATTTACAGTAGGAACACTAGGAGTGATAGTCCCGTTCTTTGCGGGTTTTGTGATTTTTGGACTGTTTGGATTTGAAGCTTTAGAATCAATGTTGATTGCGACAGCGCTTACAGCTACCAGTATTGCAATTTCCATTCAAGTACTTAGTGAGTTTGGTAAGCTAAAGGCACCAGAAGCTAGGTTAATCATTGGGGCAGCAGTGGTAGACGACATTTTAGCAATTGCAGTTTTGTCAGTGGTAATTTCAATTACAGGTTCAGATGCAGGAATTGAAAGTATAGTGATAAGTGATGTCATAATTACAATTCTACAAGTATTAGGATTCTTTGCAATTATGCTAATTGTGGCAGTAATAGTAATTCCCAAAGTCATCACACCAAGACTGTGGAAGGCAAAGGGTAGTGTTGAAGGAATCGCTACGGCTTCTTTCTTTGGAGCAGCCGCACTTGCAGGCTCGATTGGGTTATCACCGATTGTAGGTGCGTTTGCAGTTGGAATGGCATTATCGACAACCAAAGTGTTCGATAAGGTTGAAAATTACATTGGCAAGATTGGATTGATTTTTGCTCCGTTATTCTTTGCAATAATTGGAGCACAGGTGGATCTTCGAGCAGTTGATTTGAATATTTTAATGATTAGTGGAGTAATAATTGCAGTTGCAATTGTTACAAAGCTATTAGGTTGTGGACTACCAGCAATGTTATTCTTGAAAAACAAAGCCCAAGGAATGAGAGTAGGTATTGGAATGATCTCCAGAGGAGAAGTTGGATTGATTGTTGCAGGAGTAGGAGTTACTGCAGGGGTATTAACATCAGAAGTGTATTCCACAATTGTGATTATGGTAGCAGTCACTACAATAATTACACCAATTTGGTTGAAGATGGAATATAGAAAAGAACAGAAAACTGGAACTGGGGAATCAGAACAAAGCATAGAACAAAAACCAGAATAAAACCAGCAAGTCTTAAATCCTACAAAAATTTGTCAAAACTAGTAACATGTCAGTTGAAGTAAACAGTCAAACATTCAAAGAAGATATGATTGCAGAGATCAAAAGAATTCAAAATGAGTTAAACGAATTAAAGAATCTCAAATCAGAAATTTCCAATAAAACAACTAGAAGAAAATCAGCTAAAAAGACTACAAAGAGAAAGACTGCTGCAAAGAAAAAGACTGTGAAGAGAAAACCAGCTAAAAAGACTACAAAGAGAAAGACTGCTGCAAAGAAAAAGACTGTGAAGAGAAAACCAGCTAAAAAGACTACAAAGAGAAAGACTGCTGCAAAGAAAAAGACTGTGAAGAGAAAACCAGCTAAAAAGACTACAAAGAGAAAGACTGTAAGAAGAGCATCCAAATCAAAAAAGAAAACTAGGCGTCGATAGGCTCAAAATTAGCCAAATTATTTAACGAATTTATGTCCAATTCACAATGAGTACCCATGAGTAAGTTAGATTCTGTATTCTCTAAGGCATGTAGTGAAATTACTCAGAATCTCCTAACGATTAATGAGCCTAGCAAAAAACAAGTCAAAGAAGAGATAAAGAGAATTTGTGCCAAATATTCACTTGAAAGAATTCCAAGAAATCACGAAATACTTTCAATGGCAAAAGAATCAGAGTTTGATAAACTCAGAAAAGTTTTGTTAAAAAAACCTGCAAAAACTGCATCAGGTGTTGCAGTGGTTGCGTTAATGCCAAAACCATATGCATGCCCACATGGGAGATGCACATATTGTCCAGGCGGGATTGAATTTAATTCCCCAAATAGCTACACAGGAAATGAACCTTCAACTCTCAATGCTATTGAAAATGAATATGATCCAAAATTACAAATCACAACAAAAATTGATAAATTAATTGCGTTTGGACACGACCCATCCAAAATGGAGATAGTGATTGTTGGAGGAACATTTCTCTTTATGCCAAGAGATTACCAAGAAAATTTTATCAAATCATGTTATGATGCACTAAATGGAACAGACTCAAAAAATTTGGAAGAAGCAAAATCAAACAACGAACATGCATCTATTAGAAATGTAGGATTTACAATTGAAACAAAACCAGATTTTTGTAAAAAAGAGCATGTTGATTGGATGTTAGATTATGGAGTAACAAGAATAGAAATTGGCGTTCAATCATTACAAGAAAGAGTTTATGATATTGTCAATAGAGGTCATAATTACAATGATGTTGTAGAATCATTTCAAATTTCAAAAGATGCAGGATACAAGATTGTTGCACATATGATGCCAGGATTACCAACAATGACTCCAAAGGAAGACATTGCAGATTTCAAGAAACTATTTTCAGATTCCCAACTACGTCCAGATATGCTCAAGATATATCCATCATTAGTTATTGAAAATACTCCAATGTATCAAGAATACAAGGATGGAAAATACGTTCCCTATTCAGATGAGGATATGATTAAGGTCCTTACAGAAGTAAAGAAAAACATCCCCAAATGGGTTAGAATAATGCGTGTTCAAAGAGAAATATCTCCAAATGAGATTATTGCAGGCCCAAAATCAGGCAACCTTAGGCAGATAGTGCATCAAAATTTGGCAAAACAAGGACTGAAATGCAGATGCATTAGATGTAGGGAGGCAGGTCTGAACAAAAAGTCAGACCCCGAAGATGTCAAACTAAACAGAATTGATTATGATTCTTCAGGGGGTAAAGAGGTGTTCTTGTCTTATGAAGACAAGAACGAATCAATCTATGGATTTTTGAGATTAAGAAAACCTAGCAAAGATGCACATAGAGATGAAGTAGGCAGTGATTCTTGTATTGTAAGAGAACTTCATGTTTATGGAAAATCACTAAAGATTGGAGAAAAAGAAGAAAGTGAAATTCAACATTCAGGATTGGGTAAAAACTTGATGAAAGAAGCAGAAAGAATTTCAAAAGAAGAATTTGACGCAAAGAAATTACTTGTGATTAGTGCAGTAGGGACAAGAGAGTATTACCAAAAGTTAGGGTATTCGTTATATGGGCCATACATGTCCAAAACATTGGATTAGTGAGAAGATATGTCAGAGCAAGAGATTATTGGAAAAGGAACTTGGATTGACAAGTTAGCTTCAGAATTACTTGAACGAGAAAAATCACTAGGAAGAAATTTAGATCTTCTAAGAGTGGAAAGTGGTCTTGGCGCGTCAGGAATTCCACATATTGGTAGTTTAGGAGACGCAGTTAGAGCTTATGGAGTAAAATTAGCATTAGAGAACTTGGGTTACAAATCAGAACTTATTGCTTATTCAGATGATCTTGATGGTTTACGAAAAATTCCCGAGGGAATGCAAGAGTTTGGTTTAGAAGAACATTTGGCAAAACCTGTATCACTTATTCCTGACCCATATGGATGCCATGACTCCTATGGAATGCACATGAGTAGTATTCTTTTAGATGGATTAGACAAAGTTGGAATAAAATATGAATTTCGAAGAGCAGTCGACACATACAAGCAAGGATTACTAAAAAACAACATCCACA
This sequence comes from Candidatus Nitrosopumilus sp., assembly GCA_042138585.1. Lineage (GTDB taxonomy): Archaea > Thermoproteota > Nitrososphaeria > Nitrososphaerales > Nitrosopumilaceae > Nitrosopumilus. Next base: position 8,761 of record JBHITY010000013.1, on the reverse strand, counting down.
CAATCTTGCAAAACAGTACAAAGATTGGAGACAAAATATCAGAACTAGTTGGCCAAGAAAAATATCAAAAATATCTACCATACTTTCCAGTTTGTGCAAACTGTAATCGCCTATACACAGCAGAGGCAACAGAATACATCGTTGATGAGAAGAAGGTCAAATACAGATGTCATGATGCAGAGATTGGGTCTCAAATGATCAAAGGCTGCGGTCATGAAGGAGAAGCAGACATTGGAAAAGATCTTGGAAAACTAGCATGGAAAGTAGAATTTGCAGCAAGATGGGCAGCATTTGATATCAGGTTTGAAGCATATGGAAAAGACATCATGGATTCAGTCAAAGTAAATGACTGGGTTGCTGATGAAATTTTAGATTTCCCACATCCTCATCACGTAAAATATGAAATGTTTTTAGACAAAGGAGGAAAAAAGATTTCAAAATCACTAGGAAATGTACTAACTGCACAAAGATGGCTAGAGTTTGGAAGTCCAAAATCAATTCTGCTACTACTTTACAAAAGAATTACCGGTGCACGTGAGCTTGGAGTAGAAGACATACCATCGCTGATGAATGAGTATAATGAACTGGAAGACATTAACTTTGGACGAATTAAAATAGACAATCAAGCAAAGCTTGTAAAAACAAAAGGACTGTATGAGTACGTTAATCTTCTAAATCCTCCTAAACAAGCAAGTACCCATGTCAACTATAGGTTATTAATTGAATTGGCAAAAATATTCAAGGAAAATAGAAATGAAAGAGTGATGAAAAAGTTACTTGATTATGGAGTAATTAAAAATCCAGAGCCTGAAATAGAAAAACTCATTGAGCTTGCAGGAAATTATTCAGATGAATTTGATGAGAAAGAAAAAACACAAATCGATTTAGATGAAACTGCAAAAAAAGCATTAAAGATCTTATCTGAAGCACTTGGGGCAGATGAAGAACCTGAAGACATTCAAAATACAATATACCAAATTGCAAAATCAAATGATGTACAACCTAAAGATTTCTTTAAGATATTGTATCAGATTATTCTTGGTACATCCAGAGGACCAAAGATTGGACCATTCATTTCAGATATTGGAAGAAAACAGGTAGCAAAGACACTATCAGAGTATGCGTAGAAAATGGTTCATTCTGATCACAACAAATCAAAAAACAGTGGAGGATTTGCGCTAATCATATTGGGGGCACTATTATTAATCATAGGTCCACAAGAAGCAATTGTTCCAAAAAGTATGAGTGTGGCAACATGGATTGCAGGTTTACTCATTGGAGGATTAGGATTCTACCTAAAATTCGTCAGACATAGAACAAAACAACAATAAAGACAGATTCATCTTTTAGAAAAAGACGGTGAGAAAATGGGATTTTTTGGAAAAAAAGAAGACAAAATATCAGAAAATAGTGAAGAATATGTTCTAAAAGAAGAATTAGAAACTGAAGTAGAGAATCTTCAAAATGAGTTTAGAACAAAACAAGACGAACTAAGTGACATTAAACAAAAAATAGAATCAGTCAAAGAAGAATATGAAACAGCAGTAAGTAATTTGATGTTAGTGAAAAAGGAACTTAATCAAAAGAAGATGGAGTTAGATGTAGTTTTACGAGAGTATAAAGAAACCAGAAAAAAAATAGAAGATTCTAAGCAAATCAAAGATTCAAAGTTATCTGAAGAATTTAGCAAGACAGAAGGAAATTTATCAAAAATAAAACAAGAATTAGAAGAAATAACAAGAGAATATGAAAAAACTAAAGAAAAAATTTCAATCGAACAATCAACATTATCTCAAATTAGAAAACAACAGATAGATGCAGAAAAAGAACTTGATGAAGCAAATTCACAATTATACAATGCAAAAGAAGAACTAAACAAAAAAGATCAATTTCAAGATACTAGTATCCTTACACCAAAAGAAAAAGAATTCATTCAAGGAGACAACAAAAGTTCTGCAGGAGTGATCGAAGCTGCAAGTGCCGTTGTAGGCTCTTTAAAATCAAAATTAAACACTGCACAAAAAGAATTAGAAGCAATTCAGTTACTCTTAGAAAAAGAAAGACAAGAGCACGAAGAAACAAAAAAAGAATTAGACAAACTCAAATCAAAAAATGTATCATAAACTTTGAAAATGTTTTTTCCATTTTGATTTAATTTCATCTTCTTTAATTCCCATATCATACAAAGGGGAGGTAACTTCTGAAATTTCAGTTACATCAACTAAGACAATTGCATTAATTGGACTCTTTATGCCACTGTCACGATAATGTTTCAAAATATCATCATAAAGAGAAGTGTCCTTGACAATTTTAGCAGCTCCCTTGAACAGAAATCCTTTTCGTAGCAATGGGTCAATTACATTAATTTCCACGTTAGGGTTAGTCTTCAAATTTTTCATTGTATGTGGAGAGCGAATATCTGCAAATGCCAATTGATTTTTTGACCATCCTATGATTGTACCCTTAGGGGAAATGTTTGGATTGCCATCAGAGGAAACAGTTGCAACGTACCCCAACTTTTGTAAATTCAAAAATTCTTTGATCTCTTCAGTAATCTCTGACAATATTTTTAGAAACTGCTAGGATGTAATTAATTTTTGAGAATTAACGCATGAATTCCGCAGCTTCGATTGAGAAGAAGAAGAATCCTATTCCTCCTCCAATAATTCCAATCCAAATGGCAATTTGTTTTATCCTAGACATATGAAGAGAATCATTTATTCTCATTATTGAATCTAATCCAATCACTTAGACAATTATAATTAGAATGAGTTCGATAAAGCATCATTGGCAAGCATAAAAGATGTGGGCAAATTTTTTGTCTTTATTGTTGGAGGGTTGGTAGCCATAATTGTAGGCTCATTTATGATAAGAGGAACTATGCACATGTGGGACAATCCTGAAGATGCCAATGATGAAAAAAAGGACTAAAAAACAAGTATTCTAAACAAATTACAATTGCTACAAGACTCTGCGATAAGAAAATCACTAGATCTATACATCAAAAATAGAATTTTAGAGATTCACTCAGAGATTAAACAAACATTTCCAAACATAAAAAAAATTTGGAAGTGTGAAAATGAAATAGATTTTTTGTACGGATATTATGTAGGAAAAATTGAAGAAGGGACATTACATTATTTGCTAAAAGCAACACGTGCATCAGCTGGAGGGTATGTAGATTCATTTGAGATTAGAGGAATCATTGAAGAGCACAAAAATGAATTGCTTGATACAATAAAATCTGCAATAAATCAGTGAACTAGAAATACTACATCATACATGTAAAATCATGGTAGGCCCACAAGATGGAGGTTTTGGATTTGACCAATCAAAAAAATACACATCTGTTGAAAATATAGATGAGATTTGTGTTCAGTGTCAAGCAGGCCAACACAGGAACTGCTTGAAAAAAGCAAAGAAGCAAGATGTTTGTGAATGCGAACATTGTATGATTTACGGATAAATTTACCAGGAATCAAGAAATTTTTTAAATAATATTAATTTCTAGGGTTAACCTTGTCAAATGAGTACACATTTCATTGCAAGTTTTGTGGAAAGGATTTTGGTAGTAGCGTAATTGATCTAGCAACACACATCGGCAGAGATCATGATGATTCAAAAAAATAATTTCTAATTTAATGAACTAAAATGAAATGCAATAATACAGATGTCGGATGTTATCATGACAATTCAATTCACATGGACGGAAATGGAAAGTGTATGGTTCGAGGCTGCAAATGCCAAAAATACAAGACTTAGAGTGCAGATAATTTGTTTTCAAGTTCTGTGATTTGTTTTTGATATGAATTTGCTACATTTTGTGCAAATTCCTTGTGTGCTGCAATGATTTTTGTTAATGCTTCTTTGTATTCAGGGTGACCATTCTTTAGAACATCACAAGATTCCAAAGAAGTTACATGTCCAGTAACTGTTGCCATCGCACCTTTTTGATTAAATTTTACAATTCCACCAAATGCCTCAATCAACATGTAAGCTGAATCTGCTTTGCATTTGTAAGTAACACGACCTGTTTCAGTATTAAATAGAAGTGTTACACCACCTGGTTTTCTTGTAACAGTTACTGTCATGGGATGATTGTAAATAATGAGGTATTAATTATTTTAGAAGGTTTATGCTGCAGGTTCTTCTGGTGATGCTGCCTCTGCTGCAAGAATTTTATCAATTTCGTTGACTGCAATTTTGTCTCTACCAATTAGATCAAACTTTTGCAAGATTGTTTCAAACTTTGTTTCTTCTTGTACTTGTTCATTTACAAACCATTCTAGGAATGCATATGTTGAATGATCTTTTTCTTTTTGTGCAATCTCTACCATTTTATGAATAGCTTTAGTTACTGTCTGCTCATTTTTTAGAGCAGTTTTTACTAGACCTTCAAGAGATTTGTAAGTTGCAGTAGGTGCTTTGATTGCAGGAATTGTTGCAGTAGCCCCAATATCATTTAGAAAATGAACTATTTTGATCATATGGGTTCTTTCTTCATCAGATTGTGCGTAAAAGTAATCAGCAGCACCTTTGTAGCCTGTTACCTCACACCAAGAAGCCATTGCCAAGTAACTGCTTGATGCAAGTCCTTCTAAGGCAACTTGATCGTTAAGTGCCTTTTTCATTTTAGGTGAAATTCTCATAATTTTCAAAATTAGTCAGTATTCAGTATTAAAAAAACTTGCTAAGGCTGAGCTTATGGAGTCTCTAGATGAATTCCAGGACACATAAGGTTGATTCTGTATATAATTTCAGAATCATTAAATGAACTTCATCACGAGGAAGAATATAGCAAATCCACTAAGGAAGATAATTCCTGCAAAACTCAAAATCTTCAAAATTGCAGATGGTTGAGATTCTTTATTCAAGAATTTGCCAGTTACCAATCTAAAATTAAAGACCGCAATTATCGGAGCAATAACAAATGATAGAACAGTTGCAAAGTCAACTAATTCTTTGAGATTATTTCCAAATTGAAATATTACAGTTAAGGAACCTGCAGAAAGCACAAGCAGAAAAATAACATACAAAACTCGGAATTTTGTGCGTATTACTTCCTCTTTTCGGGTAAAAATCAATTCTATTGTTCGCTGTAGAGAACGGGAGTATCCATCAAGTACAGCAATTATTGTTCCAAACATTACTGTAAAAGCAGAAGCTGCAATTATGACATAACTCCAATCACCAATTGTCTTTGTGTATAAAGAGACAATCTCATTTGCAAACAGTGCATTGTTGTTTGGAAGTTCATCACCTGACCCATAAAAAATGAATGCTCCCAATGTAACAAACATTATTGCAAGAATTCCTGTAATCAGATATGCCAATCTAAACTCAAACAGAGTCTCTTTGAGACTAGGTTTGTAATCTGTCTGCTTCATTCTCTCCAATGTCCACAAACTATTCCAACTTGAAAGATCAACTGCAGTTGGCATCCACCCCATAAGTGCAAGCAGGAAAAATATTCCTGAAACATTCCAAAGATCTTTGGGTTCAAATCCTGCAACGGGTTCTATTGGTCCATTATACAATGTCAACAAAAATGCTGAAACTGTAGATACAAGCAAAACAATTGCAATAATCTTTATCAGACTATCAAGAACATTGTATTTTCCAATTGCCAATATTCCAACACACACTGCAAACAAAACAAGAACAGTCCATTCACCAAGAAAGTCCAAACCAAACAGATTCTCAAAAAATCCAGCTGTAACAAACCCAACTGCACCCGTAACAAAGAACATGGATGCAATTGTAATTAGAAAATACAACCATAGTGCAGGGGTTCCAAGTTGTTTGTATCCATCAATTATACTAGTTTGAGTAGAGTTTGCATAGCGAGAGCCGTATTCAAAGAAAGGATATTTCAATAAAGTCACTATAATCACGAATCCTAAAATCAGCAGACCATAATCTGCACCTGCACGAGTTGATTGTACAAGGTGAGATACGCCTATGGCGGTACAAGCAAATAAGATTCCAGGTCCAGCGGTTTTAGAAAAATGAGAGAGTTTTGAATCCATTATTCTATAACACGTTGATATTCCAAGTATCGTCAACCCAAACGCCAATAACTTTGGCACCAGTATTCCAAGATGAAATTACTTCAACACCTTTTTTGATTTGAGATTTGTGCTCATCATCTGAAACTGGATTGCCAGCACAGTCATAGTGACCTGACACTACGATTAGTTCGGATTTGTGTGCATTAATTGAAATTCCAACTTTGTGTTTTATGGATTCAAGATCAGAATTGTCTGCAACTTTTTTGTCAACACCTGGTTCTGTGATTGCATCAACATAATCAACAGAATAGTTTTCTTTAATCCATTTTGCAAGAGGTAGTTGTATTCTACCATCCATACAGGTTACAGATGTTGCAAATTTTCCTTCTGCCATGATTTGTCAAGATTTTAGGAGAATAAAAATTATTTTCCATGTAAAAAGCACTCTGACGTGTGATCATTGACCATTCCTATAGCCTGCATTAGTGCATAGCAAATGGTAGGACCTACAAAAGTAAATCCGCGTTTTTTGAGGTCCTTGCTGAGTTTCTCAGATATTTCACTGGATGCTGGCAAATCAGAATATTTTTTGAATTTATTTTTGAGAGGTTTCCCATTTACAAAACTCCATAAATACTTGTCAAAAGAGCCAAACTCTTCTTGTACTTTAAGAAACTGTTTTGCATTATTAATTGCAGAATTGATTTTGAGTTTATTTCGAATAATTGATTCATCTTGTAATAATTTTGAAACATGTTTTTGAGAATATTTTGAGACTTTGATGGCATCAAAATTAGAAAATGCCTTTTTGTAACCTTCTCTACGCTTGAGGATAGTTACCCACGATAGGCCAGCCTGAGCACCTTCTAACACCAGAAATTCAAATAATTTCTGGTCAGTATGTTGAGGTCTTCCCCATTCCTTATCATGATATGTAATGTTTGGTTCTTCACTGGCCCACGTACATCTCTTCATATTTTTCTTAGATTGTAACAAAATATTAGTTATCAAATTTTTAAAAAATTATGAAATTAAATCAGCAGTTACTTCGAATCAACAGAAGCTTTCTGATTTGTTTCATTATTTCAGCATCACTTTCAGCAGCATTTGCACAAATGTTAGCAGGTTATGACAGTTTTCTTACTACAACATTTACAATCATCTTTGGATACGTGGTTTATTTTGGGATTTTTTCAGGATTGTTCTACTGGGACAACAAAGAACGCTACAAATCAATGAGAAAGGAGTTAATCAGAAGAGAACTAATTGCACTAGTTTCATCTTTTGGAGTAGGAGAGATTGTTTATCTTGGAATTAGATGGCCAACTTTTTATTATTTCTTAGAAATTGGGATAGAACCATTCTTGGCATCATTGATTTCAGAAGTTATTGCTACTGCATGCTATATGGCATCAGTTACATTGTTTCTTAGAAAAACAAAAACGTACTAGTTACTTTGCTAATTGATTTACTAAATCAGTTGAAGTGATGATTCCAGTAATGTTGCCATTATCAGATACTGCAAGTTTTCTTATTTTTTTGCTTGCCATTGTTTCTGCTGCAGCAGAAATTGATTCTCCCTGATTAATTGTAATTAATGGAGAAGACATTATTTTTTCAACAGTTGTATCAAAGGGAAGATTATTTGCCGCAACTTTTGTCGCATAATCCCGGTCAGTGACAATACCAACAAGTTCATCACCATCTTTTACAATAACTGCACCTATTCCTCCTTGTTCCATCATTTTAGCAACTTGTAGTGCAGTAGTGGAAGGATTAACAGTGATTAGGGCACGTGTCATAATATCTTGCACCTTAATTGAGGAATAATCGAAGTCTTCTCGGCTCACCATTGTCATATTACCTTATAATATTTAAGATATTCATACCGTAGGAATTCTAAATTGCAGTCTTTGCATACAATGGACTTGTTGCTGCAGACATTTTTCTTTTGAATGATACTCTATAGAAAATTAAAATTCCTAACAATTCTAAATATTCTACAAAGCCTACAGTATAGAAATGCATTAGCCATCCATCAAGGGATTGATCAATAGATGCAATTGCAGCACTCATCTTTGGAAATTCATTTATCAGCGCAGCAGGAGCTAGCAAAAATCCTACAACCCAATCAGTAGGAGTCATTTCTTTGGTCATTTCCAAAACTTGCTCAGATGAAGTTACTACTGGAGTGTTAGGTGAATTTTGTAGCATATATTGAGAATGAACTGAACCTCCTTGATCAATTGCCACAATCATAGTTCCTAAAATCAAAAGTAGGAATACAGATTCGCCAAATACTGCGATTCCACGTTTTCCTTTTTGGAATTTGTAGATTTGTCTCTCAAGCATAGGTCCAAAAAAGCCCAATTTCTGTTTCTTTGCCAAAATTATGATTGATAGAGAAATAGCAGTAATTATTCCAAAAGAACCTAACCAATCATCAGAAACAAATTCTACAAATAGTAATCTTGCTGGCAACAATAAGCCAGTCATAATACCAAATACAATTAATGACTCAAATATTCCCCGCAAATGCAAGTCCCCTTGAAGTGTATGTCTTCATACTATAAAAAATTCAATTTGGCTTTTAACTAAATAAGGAAATTTTTTCTAGTGCTAACTTGTGAGAGGTATTTTTGATTTAATTAGTAATTAATTACTCTTGATCGTCATCGTCGTCATCGTCATCGTCATCGTCATCGTCATCGTCGTCATCGTCATCGTCGTCATCGTCGTCATCATCGTCT
>JBHITY010000012.1:0-12881 GCA_042138585.1 Candidatus Nitrosopumilus sp. | reverse complement strand
ATGCGACCACAATTTCCCACAAACAATGTATCACCTGAGAAAATTTTTCCATCTCCTATAAGACAAATGCTATCCTTAGAATGACCAGGAGTATGAAGGACCGTTAGTTTTGAATTTCCAAATTCTATGACATCTCCATCTTTTACTGTAATGTCATGTTTCAATTCAGAATTCTCATGTTGTATAATAGGAGCTTTTGTGGATTCTGCCATTGCTTCATTTCCAATAGTGTGATCAAAGTGATGGTGAGTATTTACTATGTATTTTATTTTCAAATTATTTTCCTTGATTACCATCTCTAGTTCAATAAGATCCCAAGATGGATCAATTATGATAGATTCGCTTGTATCCTCATCTACAACAATGTAAGAAAAATTTTGCATGTTTCCAACTTGGATTTGATGAACTATCACAAAATTCCCTCCTCAGCTTCAGGAGGAATTCCAATTTTTTCTGCAAATAATTCACCAGTCAAATCCTTTCTTTTTGGAATTCCTTGTTTCATTTTGTGAAATGTTACAGTCATATCGCATTTTGTATAGATATTTGCGGTTTCTCCAGTTTGGGGATCCAATCCTGATGGAACATCAACAGCAAATTTGTAACAATCAGTCTCATTGATGTAATTGATTGCTGAGGCATATGGCTCTCTAATTTCTCCAGATATACCAGTTCCTAGAATTCCATCAACAATTACATCAGGTTTGAAATCAAAATCAGTTGAACCGCCAGTCATTAGTTTTACAGAAGGCATTTTCTGTAAAATAGACCAATTCCAATTACTTTCTTCGGTTTTAATTTTTTCAGGATTTCCAAGAAGCATCACAGTTACTTTGGCACCATATCCAGCAAGATGACGAGCCATTACTAATCCATCACCGCCATTATTTCCCATACCAACAAAAATCAAGATATTTTTTGAATCTACACTTCCAAGTTTTTCAACTAATCTCTTTACTGCAGCAGCACCTGCATTTTCCATCATGAATTTTTTTAAAAATCCCATATCATGACCTTTATTTTCAATATTGTACATTTGTTCAACTGTTATTTCCATAATTTACGTGAGAATCATATCCAAAATAAGAGTTTAGAAAACGGCTTTATCCGGGTTATTACGAACATCAGATATGACATTAAAGAATGTGAAACCATCATTAAACAAAATTTCAAAAACTTTAGGAACCACTCAAGATTCAAGAGAATTTTTACTAAAAAATACCAGAGAGATAATTGTTCTTTGCAGTAGATCAATAATTGCAGTTCACAAAAATGATACAAAGACAGGAAAAATTAATCTGAAAAAAGCAGAATCACTATTAAAAAAATACAAGAAAAAAGCAACAGGAGATCTTAGAAGATACATCATTACGCCTGAGCAAGAATTTGTTGAGGCTGCATGTCTGATTGCAGTTGTAGAAAAAAAAGAAATTCCATCAGACAAAAAATTAGGAGTAATGCCAGAATCATATGTTTTAGGATTACTAGATTGTATCGGAGAATTAAAGAGAATGGTATTTGATAAAATTAGAATTGGTGAGATTGATGAAGCCACAAGAGTTTTCGAGGTAATGGAAAACTTGTATCTCCAACTTTATACTTTCTCAATGTACGATAAAGTGGTAAAGGAAGCTAGAAGAAAAATTGATGTTAACAGAATTCTAGTTGATGATGTTAGATCCGCAATTACTGAAGAGAAGAGAAGAACTGAACTAATTAAAACACTCAAAAAATTCGAGAAATAATTTTCAAAGTTTGTATGCGGGCGATGGGATTTGAACCCACGAACTCCTGAGAGACTAGCCCCTCAAGCTAGCGCCTTTGGCCAGGCTGGGCGACGCCCGCAAAGAATTTTCCATGTATGGTTTTTATAATCCTTGATTACTTTTTCGTTCGTATGTTAATTCCTGTTAGATGTTTTACATGTGGAAATCTAATTGCTGACAAATATGATGATTATCAAAATAAAATCAAAGCTGGAGAAGATCCAGAGAAAACTCTAGATTCTGTTGGAGTTGAGAGATACTGTTGCAGAAGGATGTTACTAACTACTGTTGAAACAATTCAACAAGTAATTCCATTCTATGAAGCAATTCAGAGAAGAAAACAAGAAGTTCAGTCTGAGCTAGAATAACTTGGCCAAGATCACTTCAATTGAAGGACGTGTTCTATACAATAGTCGAGGAAGTAAAACAATCGAAGTAGATGTTGAGTCTGATGGAAAATTCTTAGGACGAGTTTGTGCCCCATCAGGTGCAAGTGTTGGAAAATACGAGGCCGTAAGTTTTCGTAACGGCAAGCCTGAAGAGAGTCTTCAAGTTTTAAAAGAAAATTCTCAAAAATTTATCGGCTTAGAGTCATCTGATTTGAAAGGAATTCATGATACTTTGAAAAGTTTTGATAATTCAACAAACTATTCAGAAATTGGGGGCGCACTTGCTTTTGCAGTAACAATTGCATCTATGGAATCAGCATCAAAAGCACTTGACCAACCATTATTTAGAACGCTATCAAATGAATCATCATTCAAGTTTCCATTTCCTTTAGGAAATATTTTAGGTGGAGGAGCTCATGCAGGACCAGGAACACCAGATATTCAAGAAATTTTGATTTGTGCAACAGGTGCAAAAACTATCGAAGAGGCAATTGAAACAAACTTGGCAGTACACAAAGAACTACGTAGTGTTTTAGAAAAAGAAGATCCTAACTTTACTAACGGAAGAGGTGATGAGGGTGGATGGGCACCAAAATTAGAAAATCAAAAAGCACTTGAAGTTTCTGCAAAGGCTTGTGAGAATTTAGGATTTACTTTAGGAAAAGAAGTATCATTGGGAGTTGATTTTGCATCATCAACACAATGGAATGAAGAAAAATCAAAGTATGTTTATGATAGAGCAGGTTTTGAAAACTCAACATCTGAGCAAATTGATTTTGCAGCAGAAATTATTGAGAAATTCAAATTAATTTATGCAGAAGATGCAGTTCACGAAGAAGCATTTGAAGACATGTCTGAATTAACTGCTAAATTTCCAAATACTTTGATTACAGGAGATGATTTGACTGTTACAAACAAAGGTATTCTATCAAAAGCCATAGACATGAAATCATGTAATGCTGCAATTTTGAAAGTTAATCAAGCAGGAAGTCTCTTTGATGCCCTAGAATTTGCTAACCTAGCAAATGAAAACAATATCAGATTAATCACATCACATAGATCAGGCGAATCCACCGATTCACAAATTTCCCATATTGGTCTTGCAACAAAGTCAAAAATGCTCAAAGTTGGCGTTGTAGGAGGAGAAAGAGTGGCAAAATTAAATGAATTATTACGCCTATCAGAGCATGATTTAATACGCGGTATGGCAGAGATTTAAAATCGCTATGAGCCAACAAGCAGAAACAACAGACATCAAAAAGAAGATCCTCTCTACAGGAATTAGAGTAGGAACTCAAGTAAAGACAAAATTCATGAAACCATTCATCACCAAGGCTAGCCCAGAAGGACTCTACATGCTTGATTTGGATATTACACTAGACAAAATAAAGACAGCAGCAAAATTCATCAACAGATTAGGAGTAGAAAATCTTATTGTATGTTCAGGCAGACAATATGCAGAAACACCAATTGAAAAATTCTGTGAAACATTAGGTTCAAAGAAATTACTTGGAAGATTCATGCCAGGAACACTAACTAATCCATCATTACCATATTACATTGAACCAAAATTAGTTTTAATTTCAGATCCTCAAGTTGATGAACAAGCAATTACTGAAGCAACTAATGCAGGTATTCCAGTAATTGGAATTGCAAATACTGATAACATTACATCAAATCTTGATGTAATTATTCCAGCAAACAACAGAGGAAGAAAAGCACTAGCTACAGTTTACTGGTTGTTGGTACGTCAAATTCTCATTGAAAAAGGAGAATTAAAAGAAGAAGATCCAATGAGCATCGAAATTGATGATTTTGAAACAAAGATTACCGAAGAGGAAATCGAATAAATAAATCAGAATTCTAAAGTGTTTACTTGAAATCTAAAGCATCTGCTCCAGGAAAAGTAATTCTTTTTGGAGAACATTTTGTTGTTTATGGAGTAAAAGCAATTCTTTGCGCAATTAACAAAAGAATCACAGTTACTGCAGAAGAAATTGATGAAAGAAAAATTTCAATCAAATCCAATATTGGGGAACTGGAATTAGAACCAAACAAACCAATCGGGGAAATCAATTCACCATTAAAGCCGTTTTATTATTTAGCAAATAAAAAAATTCAAGATAAAAATTGTGGAATCAAAATAGAAGTTGAATCAGATATTCCATTAGGTGTTGGTTTAGGTTCATCATCTGCCTGTTGTGTAGCTGGGGCAGCTGCAATTTCAAAACTATTTGAAAATAATACAAGGGAAGAAATTTTGAAACTTGCAATAGAGGCAGAAAAAACAATTTTTCAAAACACATCAGGTGCAGATTGTACGGTTTGTACTTTTGGAGGATTAATGGAATATGACAAGAAAAATGGGTTTTCCAAAATAGAATCTGAGCCCAATTTTCACCTAGTTATAGCAAATTCAAATGTTGAGCACTCAACAGAAAGTGTTGTAGCAGGAGTGAAAAAATTCAAAGAAAACAATGAAGAAGAATTTTCAAAATTATGTCAAGATGAATCTCATCTTATTGAAAATGTGTTAGAATTATTGAAAAAAAATAACATCAAAGAACTTGGTCAGAAAGCAATTCAGAATCAAGAGTACCTAGAGAGAATTGGAATTTCAAATGATAAACTTAGAGACATGATTCAGACTGGACAAAAATCATCATTTGGTGCAAAAATTACAGGTGCAGGTGGAGGGGGGTGTATTTTTGCCCTGACAGATGAATCAAATTTAGAAAATACGATAAAAGAATTCAAAGAAAAAAATCACGAATGCTTTTCTGTGAAAATTGATTTCAAAGGACTGGATACTTTTTAATTATATAGATAGTTTGGAACAACATGATTCTAATAAAATTAGGCGGCTCAATTATTACAAATAAGGAAAAACCGCTCTCGGCAAGAAGAAAGACAATAGACAATCTTGCAAAGAGTCTAAAAAAGATCCAAGAGCCAATAATAATAGTTCACGGAGGAGGTTCCTACGGACATTATTGGTCTGTCAAATATGACATGCATACTAAAGAAAGAAAATATGATTTGAGAGGAGTTTCAATTGTAAAAAACTCCATGATTGAACTAAATAAGATAATTTTAGATTCATTTCTAAAAAATAAATTAAAACCATATTGTTTGCCACCTACAGATTTTATGACAGGAAACAAACCAATACCAAAAAAAGTAAAAGAGATTGGAAAAATTTCAAAATCAGGCTTGATTCCAGTTACTTATGGGGATGCATTATGGTATGGACAAAACAAGACATTCATTTTGTCAGGAGATAAAATAATGACACACCTAGCAAAAATTCTAAAACCCAAGCTTTGTATTTTTGCATTAAACGAAGATGGAGTATACGCAGATCTTAAATCTAAAAAATTAATTCATGAATTAAAAGGAGAACGTCCATCAATCTCTGAAAATAAAATGGATGTAACAGGAGGAATGACTAGAAAAATAGAAGAGGCATCAAAAATTTCAAAGATGGGAATGAATGTATTTTTTGTTAATGGAAACAAACCTGAAAGAATAGTGAAAGCGGTTAAAAATAGGAAATTTGAAGGTACGTTGTTTAGAGGCAAATAATGGCAGAAGAATTTGTTATCCTAGTAGATGAAAACGATAATCCGATTGGAAAAGAGGAAAAAGTGAAATGCCATTTGCCAGATGGAAAACTTCACAGAGCATTTACTGCTTTATTATTTGATGAAAGTGGAAGACTAGTCCTTACAAGAAGAGCTAAAGAAAAAATGTTATGGCCAGGAGATTGGGATGGTACATTTGCAAGTCATCCTAGAGAATCAGAAACTTATGTCTCATCAGGTGAAAGGAGAATGCCCGAAGAATTAGGAATTGAAGGTAAATTAGATTATTTACACAAATTCGAATATCATGTGCCATACAAAGATGTAGGTTCAGAAAATGAAATCTGTGGGACATTGATTGGAATAATCGACAAATCTACAGAATTAAAAGAGATTGAAGGTGAGATAGATGAAATTAAGTGGATTTCATCTAATGATTTACTTTCAGAGGTTAAAGCAAACCCTGAAATTTATTGCCCATGGATGTTAATTGCATTAGAATTACTCAACAAATCAGACAAATCTATGCTTGAAAAGCATGCAAATGTCTTATCTACATGGATGACGAGTGATGTTCATGAAGGATTGCAAAATGCAATCAAAACACATTTGCCACAAGAAAAATGGAGATTAGTAAATGAAAAAAACTAAACAAATTGAAAAAAATGCAAAAACTGTAAACAAGCATCTTAAATCAAAACTAAAAGGAAATCCAAAAAAACTCTATGATGCAGCAGGTCATCTAATAGTTCATGGCGGAAAAAGACTAAGACCATACATGGTAATTAGAAGTTGCCAAATTTTGGGAGGAAAAGCTTCCAATGCAATGTCAGCTGCTAGTGCAGTGGAAATGGTTCATAATTTTACATTAGTTCATGACGACATTATGGATAACGATGAAATGCGTCATGGTGTTCCAACCACACATAGAAAATATGGCATGCCAATTGCAATTCTTGCTGGAGATGTGTTATTTTCAAAAGCATTTCAAGTAATTTCAGATACAAAATTATCTCCAACAGCAACGACAAATCTAATTTCAAGACTTGCAAAAGCATGTGTAGATGTTTGTGAGGGACAATTACTTGATGTCAAAATGGCAGAGGAGAGAAAAATTCCTACACAGTCACAATACATTACAATGATTGGAAAGAAAACTGCAGCATTGTTCGATGTATCGTGCGCAATGGGAGCAATATGTGCTACTAGTAAAGACAAAGATATTTCAAATCTTTCTTCATTTGGAAGAAATTTAGGAATTGCATTTCAAATTACTGATGATTTGATTGGTGTAATGGGAGATCCAAAAATAACAAAAAAACCAGTTGGTAATGATCTTCGAGAGGGTAAAAAATCACTTCCAATACTAATGGCCATAAAGCTTGCAAAAGGTAAAGATAAAAAAATTATTTTGAAGGCATTTGGAAATTCAAAAATTTCAAGAAATGAACTAAACAAGGCAGTTGAGGTAATTCGTTCTCTTGGCATAGAAGAAAGTGTAAGAAAACAGGCACTAAAATACGCTGAAAAAGCCGAAAAATCGCTCTCAAAGTACTCTGGTTCGCCAAAAACCGAACTTATTGCGTTATTAGATTTTGTAGTTAAGAGAAGTGTCTAGACATCATATCAGGTAAGTTACAATGGATGAAGAAATAAAAAATGAGATTAGAAAAATGGCTCTTCAGAATGCCTTTGAGCATGGAGGTCAGACTCAAGATAAAATAATTTTAGGGAAAATTCTGGGAACAAAACCAGAATTTAGAACAAAGGTAAAAGAGATTTCAGGAGAGATTTCAGAAATTGTTGCGTCAGTAAATCAACTGTCACCACAAGAACAACAAAAAGAGATGGAAGAAAAATTCCCAGATGCATTAGCTCCTAAAGAAAAAATAGAAGAAAGAGAGGGATTGCCAGAACTAAAAGATGCAGTACAAGGGAAAGTTGTTACACGATTTCCTCCAGAACCTAATGGTTATCCCCACATAGGACATGCAAAGGCTGCAATAATTAATTCAGAATATGCAAAAATGTATGGAGGGAAATTCATACTCAGGATGGATGATACAAATCCAGAAGCTGAAAGGATGGAGTATCATGCTGCAATCAAAGTAGGATTAGAATGGTTGGGAATTGAATTTGATCAAGTAAAGAGTACTTCTGATGACATGGAGTTATTTTATGAAAAAGGAATCGAATTAATTAATTCTGGAAAAGCCTACGTTTGTACATGTAAAAGAGAAGACATTAGTCAAAATCGTAGAGAAAGAAAAGCTTGCAAGTGTAGTATGGAAGATGTTGAAAAGAACAACAAAAATTGGGAAAAGATGCAAAGTAAATACAAACCAGGAGAAGCCATAGTTAGATTTCGCGGAGATATGAAAGCAGATAATGCTGTTATGAGAGATCCTGTCCTATTACGAATTATCGATGAAAAACATTACACAGTAGGTGACAAATACAGGATTTGGCCCAGCTATGATTTTGCAGTAGCAATTGAAGATAGCATAGATGGGGTGACACATGCTTTTCGTTCAAAAGAATTTGAGTTGAGAAAAGAGCTCATTGATGCAATTTTGGATGCATTAGGCATGAGAAAACCTCAACAAGGCTTTTTCTCCAGGCTCGAATTCAAAGGAATGCCCATATCAAAGAGAATAATCAAACCCTTGATTGAAGAAGGTAAAGTTTCATGGTATGACGATCCTAGATTACCTACACTAGAGGCTCTAAGAAGAAGAGGAATCAAGCCTGAGGCAATTAGAAAATTCATCATGTCTTTAGGACTTACAAAGGCAAATACACTCGCACCATTTGATGCACTGGAGGCATTCAATAGAAAATTTGTTGATGCAGATAGTATGAGATTGTTTATGGTAAAAAATCCTAAAAAATTGAAAATAAAAAATTTGTCACTATCAGCAGTTGAAATTCCTAACCATCCAATTAATGATATGGGTAAAAGAAAAATCGAAATTACTGAAGATTTTTACATTTCTGGAGACGATGCAGAATCAATTAAAGAACCCTCATCGATTAGACTTTTAGGATTGGGTAATGTCAAGATTACAAAAATTGGGGATGAATTTGAGGGAGAGTTTGAAGGAGATGGAGATTCATCAAACATATTAAAAATTCAATGGGTTCCACAAGAAACAGCTCATGAAATTAAAATGATCATTCCAAAAATTTTATTCAACGGTGAAGAATTCAATGAGGAAAGTTTAGAGGAATTAGACGTTTATACAGAGCCTCAATATTTACAACTAAAGGAAGGAGAAGAAATTCAGTTTGTTAGATTTGGATATTGTAGAAAAGATTCACAAAATCAAGCAATTTTTACACACAAGTGATTGATATGAAAATAGCACGATTAGCATATGAGAATAATGAAACATATGGATTTGTTAAAGGGGACAAAGTTGCAACAAAAGATGAGATAACTTACCTTACGGGAGTTCCAATTCCATACAATGTAAAAGATTTTCTCTTTGATGGATGGTTTGACGAAATTAAAAATAAAATTCAAGATTTGCCTTATGAAGAGAATCTATCTAAATTCAAATTATTAGCACCTATTCCAAATCCCAACAAGATAATTTGTTTAGCGTTCAACTATGTAGATCATGCAAAAGAACAAGGTCTGACAGCTCCAGAGGATCCTGCTATCGTCATAAAACCCAGAACAGCACTCAATGGAAATAACGCAAATATTGAATGTCCAGATTTTGTTACTCAATTAGATTATGAGGTTGAATTAGCCTTGATAATTGGAAAAGATTGCAAAAACATCAGTGTTGAAGAGGCTCAAAATGTAATTTTTGGATACATGGTATTCAATGATGTTTCAGCCAGAGATATTCAGTTCAAAGATAAACAATTCACCAGAGGAAAAGGTTTTGATTCATTTGCACCTTGTGGACCATGGATCACAACTGCAGATGAAATTCAAGATGCACAAAATCTAAAATTAACAACCAAAATCAATGGAGAAATAAGACAAAATTCCTCTACAAGCAATATGTTTATCAAAATACCTGAAATTATATCAAAAATTTCTAAAGTTATGACATTAGAAAAAGGAGACATCATTTCAACAGGAACACCTGCAGGAGTTATGCTAAACAAACCAAATGCTGTTTTCTTAAAAGATGGAGACAAAGTTGAGATGGAGATTGAAGGTTTAGGAATTTTGAATAATACAATTAAAGTTGTAAAATCAATCTAAATTTTTTCTCAATAGATGAAATGAAAGTTTATGCTCTAAAAGTTCTAAATCAGGTAATTTCTCTTTAGTCAAAATTTGAATTCTATTACAATTATTTTTTACAGCATAATTTTGTAAAAATAAAATTATTTGTAATGAAGATTTTTCAGAACCTGAAAACATTGTAACGATTAGAGTATTAGCAAAATGTTCAGAATCAGAAATAATTGCAGTTGAAGTCTTACCATCAATTGTTGAGCGAATTATTCTATTGTGCTTAGTTAATTCAGAGACTATAGAGTCATCAAGTGGAAGCCATCTCCAAGACTTTACATAATGAGGATATAGAGATGCATCTATAGATTTTGGGAATGTGATATTGAAATTTGAGTTTTTTTTAGGCTCAAGAGAATAAAAATTCCAGGTTTGAAAGATTCCATATTTCAAAGATTTTGCCATAGAAAGAGAAATTGAATTTTCTACATCAATTAACATGTATGAAAGTAATGCACCATTTTTTTGTCCTATTGATTCAGCATGATTAACTAAATCAGATGCAATTTTTTGTTTTCTAAAATTTGAATCAACTCTAATTCCTTCTATCCATATCTGATTCTTTAGAAAAAATGCATGACAAATACCAACAGGACGTTGTTTTTCATAGACAAATAACAAATCCTCATTTAACCAATAATCCCAAACGTGTTCAACATAATCACCCCAAGAAAAAGTATTTTGACAGAATTTTAAAACTTGGGATTTGTCAGAAGTTATTGCATTTCTAATCATGTATACGAAAAAATATTAAGTATAATCAGATAAAAACCTCAATGGGAAAAATTATTGCAGGAAAAACATCAGATATCCCTCCTGGAAAAATGATCAAAGTATCCATCGATGGTAGAGATATACTAGTTGCAAATATCGATGGAGAGTATTGCGCAACTGATGATTCTTGTACTCATTCTGGTGCAAGTCTTTCAGAAGGAAAATTAGATGGATGTGTTGTTACATGTGGATGGCATGCAGCAGAGTTTGATTGTAAAACTGGAAAATTAGTTAAATTCCCAGTAAAAATTAGAGATTTGACATCATACAACGTAATAGTTGAATCAGACAGCGTATTTGTAGAGATGTAACTATATACTTCTAATTTTTAAGAAAAGGTGGAAAAATGGCAGACGAACAACAAAATAAAGAATCAATGAAAGAAGCAATTGAAACATTAAACCAAATTATTGGCAGTAGTTCAACCCCAAAAACTATAAAAAAATCCATTACAGATTTAATTGCTGATTTGAATAATGAAGAGTATTCATTGTCAGTAAGGGCCGCAAATACAATTAGTTTGCTTGACGATGTAACACAAGACCCTAACATGCCATCATATGTTAGAACTCAGTTATGGCAAGCAGTTTCCAAATTAGAAAGCATAAGGGAATAAATTCTCGTTTTTAAAACAAGTATTATTGAAAATTGATGAGTATTTAGAGACTTTACCCGAAAATTTACTGAGTGGAGAAGATGTTCAATTATCAGAAAAGTCTCTTAGGAGTATTTTCAAATTTGTAGAATTGAAAAAAGATGATGTCTTTTATCATTTAGGTTGTGGAGATGAAAAAGGAATTGAGATTGCAGTAAAAGAATTTGATCTGGAAAAAGCAATTGGAATAGACAATAATTCTGAAAAAATTGAAAATGCCAAAAAAAATCTTGACAAAAAACAAATCAAAGCTGAATTAAAATGTCAAGATGTTTTGGATTCCGATATTTCTGATGCTACAGTAATTTTGTTCTGGTTTACAGATGAAAACATTACAAACCAAATGTTGAAAAAATTTGAAAGGCTAAAACCAGATACAAAAATAATTACTATTTGGGGACCTCTGCCAGATTGCATTCCAGACAAAATAGATTTTCCATATATCATAAACAAAGTTCCATTTACAAAAGCAAAGAGTATGCAAGAACAATTGTTAGCAGTATTTGGTGTAAAATGTGTGGATTTTGTTACAGCATGGGAATTTGCAGAAAGATACACAAAAGCAATAGGTTCGCCTGAAATCAAAAATGATCGATTTCTCACAATTATTCAAACTCTAGTAATATGGATCAATGCTAAAAAATTAGGAGTTGCTTGTGGAGATGAAATTCCAGAATCCATTCAGACATACATTAAACTCATGAAAATGAATTTTGACATAGATTTTGAACCCATGTTAAAAGAATAACTCATGTAATCCTTTTATTTTGTTTAAACACAAATGAATTATGGATGGAAGAATGCACATTAATGTCTCAGCAGTAGATTATGATAAAACAAGCAAGGCATTGACAAGGCAACTATCACTATTAGAAGAGATGGTTCATAGCGAAGAAGACTTTGTGATGACAGATTCAGAATTTGCATTTGGATGGCATTTTTTCGTACTTAGTGTGAACAAATCACTAGTTCAAAAATTAGTAGATATGATGGGTCCTGACTTTGAAAAATTAAAGGGAAAAGGTACTGAAAAGAAGTTTCTTACTTGGTTAACCAATAATTTAGAGAATAAATCACCTAGATTCAAGTTGGCCATTAAAGAAGAAATGGAATCAAGTAAGTTTGGGATATTTTGAGATAAACCATATTTTACAGGATATATTTTTTAATAATAAAGGTCAACGAAAAAAATGGAAGATTATAAGAGCTTTTTAGAGGTTTTAATGATTTCAAATAAGAATATCAGATTTTCTGCAATTTGTAGCCTAAATGGAGAATTATTGTTTCAAAAACGTCGTGAAGATGTAAAGGAGTTGTTTTCTTTGGAAGAGACCAAAGAACAGTTGAATAAAACAATAGAATCATGGAAAACACGTGGAGAGATTAAAGACAAAATTGGAAATCAGCTGTATTCAGTTACTTCATATTAAAAAATTAAGAGAATGACTATTTCTA
>JBHITY010000011.1:0-13979 GCA_042138585.1 Candidatus Nitrosopumilus sp. | reverse complement strand
TAGTTTCATCTTCGGTAGATTTTGATTTTAATAATTGTGTGGCCAAATCGATTACTGAAAGAGGATTTTTAATATCGTGTACTAATCGGGAAGACAATTCTCCTATAGTTGCCAATTTTTCTGTTTTGAGCTTTTTATCATATTCATTTCTGAAAATTTTTGAAATCAAAAGAATTAGGAATACATGAACAGTAACATTAACTATCAGCAACACAATTTGAATCCCAATCAGGAAAGTTGAGGAATTATCTACTTCTAGACCCAAATTATAAACCAAAACATCAGAAGCGGCAATGAGCATTAAAGAATCAATTTCTAATGAAGTAATATCAAAAGGAGAAAGGGATTGTTTACTATCTAAGGATTTGAATTTTTCAAAATTAGATTTAAGATTTTGAAAATTTGAATAAACTTGTTCCCAGTCATTGTTAAATTTTTCATCCAAGGGTTGGAGTTGGATTCTATCTTCTATTCCACCATATTTCAAAAATAAAATATTTTGTTCTAATTGATTTAGTTTATTTTCAGGATCAGCGTCTGATAATTTTAGATATGAAGAGTCTTTTACTTCATTCAAAAACTGGCTAGTTAGCAATCTGTTCTTTCCGGCCACATTAACGGAGTTTCCAAGATAGGAGGATTGAGATTCCCAAATTGCAACACTGAGGAAACTTCCTATAATTAGGAGTATTTGACATGAAACGATAATGGAAATTTTAGTTCTTGATTTCAACAGAAACACAAATTTTGTAAGAAGATAATATTTATGCCTTAACTGATTCTATGGTCTCATTACTTGCTTGAATCAATCTCAAAGTAGAGTTGAGATTTGCCCTCAAGTGAGGAAGATGATCAGATTCTACAGAAATTATCATTTTTTTGTCTAGTTTGATTTCTGTCTTGACAGGATTCTCAGGATAAAATTCGTTATCAGTATTTACAGAATCAAAAATTGCTTTTGTTTTGTCTTTTGCATCAACTGTAATTTTTGCACTAAACTTTAACGTCATATGCGGTTCCAGCTATTTTGAAGCTGCATTTTTTACAAGACCAAATTCCTACTGCATCTCTGCCAAATGTTTTAGAACCACATTCAGGACATGCTCTTTTTTCTTTTAATTGAAGATGAATTTTGGTATACTGTTTTCTAATCTTAATTCCGTATCTTGCACCAAGACCTTTGAGTGATTTCTTACCCTTTGCCATTTTACTGACCTCCCTGCTGAGCTGCTTTTAATTTTTCTCTTATTTTTGCGCCTACACGGACTGAGATTTCACCACATTGTACGATTTCGTCTTGTGTGAATCCATCATCTCCTCCTTTTTGTAAGGCACAAATGTTTCCATCAGAATCACTAGTAATTGTAATTCTTGCATCCATACTTGCCCATTCATCACCGTTAGGATCAACAATGATGTGATTTCCAATCTTGGCCATAGTTACTGAAACTGGGATTGTAGTGATTGGTACATTAACTTCTTCACCTTCAACTAGTGTAGGTGCATCATCTACCCAATTCCATTTAGGACTTTTTGAGGAAAGTAATGCAGCAGTTGCAGCATAAGAACATGCATCAAAGAGATTACCATCATAATCAACAACAACATTGTCTGCAAAGACACCAATTACAGATTTGTCTTTTTCAATAACTAATTGAGAAACATCAATCATGTGACTTTCTCTGATTCCTCTATCAACAACTCTAGCTAGTTCGATTACTTCAGGTCCTGGAGGTCCTGTTTCAACTGTAGGGTGGGATAGCGGTAATAATTCAGCAGTACAAATGAAAAGTCCTTTGTCACCAGTATCTGGGAAAGGTCTGTCTGGTTGGATTTTAACACCACATACGACTTCAGTATCACCTAATCGAACTCTTGCTGAACCATTTGCTTTTGGAATTGCATTAGTTTCAATAGAAATTTCTCTTGCTTCATCCAGAGCTCTACCGTCTACTCTTTTTCCTTGTTCTAATAGATCAAGAATTTGATTTCTCTTTAGTTCGTCAATAACTGTATGTGAAGTCATTTCTAATCTCCCTTGTTTCCAAAGTATTTGTCGTTGAGTGCTTTCTTTTGTAATTCATAAACTAGTTTGCATCCATCTACTCCAACTTGAACACATTTTTTGTATTCTTCAGGAGTAAGGACACCGTCTAATTGCAATAGTGTGATTTTTTCAAGGTTTGGCATGTAGCCAATTGGCATGTCTGCTTGACCTGCTTGGTCTTCTTCATTGTTAACATCAAGAATTACTGTATCTGCTACTTTGCCTGCAGCAATTGCTGCAACCATATCTCTCATTGGAATTCCTGCATCAGCTAATGCAACGGATGCTGCTGTGAGTGCTGCACATCTAGTTCCACCGTCTGCTTGCAATACTTCGATAAATACATCAACTGCAGTTCTTGGGAATTTTTCTAACATAACTGCAGGTTCTAATGCTTCTTTGATTACTTTGGAAATTTCAATCTCTCTTCTTGAAGGAGCAGGATTCTTTCTCTCACCAACAGAGAATGGCTCCATATGATATCTAACTCTCAAAATACCAGTGTCAGTATCAGACATGTGTTTTGGATGAACATCTCTTGGACCAAATACTCCAACTAGAATTTTGTTATCACCAAATTCAATGTATGATGAACCATCTGCATTTTTGAGTCCACCAGCTTTAATCATAATTCGACGTGGTTCATCAACTGTACGTCCGTCACAACGTTTTCCATTTTCGTCCATTAGGACCATTGTTGCTTCTCGTCCACCCATTATGATTCACCTTTTTTATCTAACATTTCTTTCACTTGATCAGTCAAATTTGCAACGTGTGCTTGCTCATTAACCATTTGAATTGCTTTTTTAGCCTTTAATAATCCCTCTGGGGATTCACAGGAAACTACAACCCAACCGTTTTGGCCAATTGTAACTGCAGCATCAGTAGCCTCTTCAATCATCTGAATCATACTACCTTTCTTTCCAATTAGGCGTGGAACTTTGCTTGGAGAAATTTCCATAAGAACTCCAGAATCGATCTTTCCCAGGTCTCTATCAGAGATTGAGACTAGAGGATCTCTTGTTCTATCAAAGTTTGCAATTCTTGCAGCAACTAGATCTCCAGTTCTGAGTTTAGTTGCAAGTTCATCAGCATGAGCAGAAAAGTCACGTCCAAAGACATCTTGTGCTGGCAAAAATCCAACATAGCATGAGTTGATGTCCAATTCCCAAGACAAGGATGTGTGGGAGTTGACTTTGCCAATTACAAGATCATTGATTTTTGGAATGTATTTTCCAGTTAATGGGATTACACGAACAGAGTCATCATAAATTTCAGAAATACCAATGGTTGTAGAAATTATTTTGTTTCCTTCAAGGACAGTGTTTTGTTCAGGTCTGAAAGGTCCTGTGGTTACAACATCGCCTGGGATAACGTATTTTCTCTTTTCTGCCATTATTGTATTACCTCAACTGAAGCAGAACCTTTGGTTATAGAACCTAATCTGTCTATCACGTTTGGCCTTGCTGCAGCGGGTATTTCAAGTATTGCTTTTAGAGAACCGTTATTTTGCCATTCTTCTTTTTTCAGAGAACCTACTGACTTGAGAACAGCATATGATTGTGAAGCATATTGTGCAGGAACAATAATCTCTAATTGCAGATTTTCTGATTTTAGAGCAATTATAGAACGGAGTTTTTCTACAATGTCTTTTACTTGTTCATCGACACTTTTTTGCGGATCAACTGAAACTCTTCCATCTTTCATTGCTTGCTCAACTCTCAAAGGTGGGTGAGGCAAGTGAGTTTTAGGATCGACATAGGTCTTTGCAATGTATGATACAATCTGTTTTTTCTTGTCTTCAATCATCTTTCGTCTTTGGTCAGTTGTAAGATTAAGGTCACCTTTTTGCATAATTATCTGAGCAATCTCAGTTTGGTCTTCAGTTTTGAAAGCTTTGAGTAGTTTTTCAGCGGAGGGTTTTGTTCCCTTTCCTGAATCAGTGTAGATGTCTTCAGAAACCAAAATTGCTGCAATATCTTTTTTCTTTCCAAGCTTGTACTCTAGTGCTGGATCAGGTTTTACCAATATCTCAAATTTCTCTCCTTCAAAAGAGAATCTTGCAACTGTTACATCGGCCATATCTAATGACTATAGAATAATTTGGTATTTATCTCAACCTAAATCTGACATAAAAAAATGGAAATTTTTCAAAGTTAATAAAAAAGTACTCAAAGGAAAGTGGGAGAAAAATGAAATATGAAAATTTTCCATGGATAGTTTTTGGAATTTCAATGATTATCAGTTCAATAGTTTTTGGATGGTTTATCATAGAAAAAGGAAATTCTGATGAAGTTGAATTTCAAACAATTACAGAGAATTTTGAGAGAAACATGGTAGACAAAATTGAAACACATGAGCAGATACTTATGGGCTTTAAAGCATTCTTTACAGGTTCTGAAAAAGTAGAACCGTATGAATTTGAGAATTTTTTTGAGATTCAAAATATTGAAGAAAGATTTCCAGAAATTCAAGGAGTGGGATTCATAGAATATGTTACAGATGAAGATAGAAAAAATGTAATCAATCAAGAATGGGAAGATCTTGGATTAGACTATAGAGTTTATCCAGAAGGAGTCAGAGAAGATTATTTTCCAGTTACCCTTTTGCAACCAGTTGATTCTAGAAACGAACGCGCAGTGGGATATGATGTTAGTACTGAAAAAATTAGATTAGAGGCAATAGAGAAATCAATTCTAACAAGAGAAGAAACAGTGACAGGGAAAATTATCCTAGTTCAAGAAACAGATGAAGATGTTCAATATGGTTTTTTGATTCTCTCGCCTGTATTTGATGTAAATAGAAATAGTGAAAAGTATGATGAACTTCTTGGATTTGTCTATTCTGTATATAGAATGAATGATTTTATTGAAGGCATTTTTGTTGAAGAAGATTTTGAACATCTATCTCATGTGCATATACAAATCTTTGATAACAAAAAAACAGAAGAGAATCTATTTTTTGATTCAGAGAGTTTACAATCATTTGATGGTGAAAAAGACTTCATTGACATTAAAACCGTTTCATTTGGGGATAGAGATTGGGTATTAATTTTTCAAGGAGAAGCAATTCATGGCACGTCATTTTTTGAAATAGTAGGAGTAGGCGTACTTGATTATGGATTATCTGCTCTATTTACTTATGTTACAATTCTTCTAGTAAAAAATATTCAATTATCAAGAAAAATTGCAAAGAAGGAAAAAGTTGGAATTATTGGAGAAATTTCAAGTAGACTTGCGCACGATATTAGAAATCCGTTATCAAATATTCAAATGAGTACAGACTTGCTAAAAAAAGAAAAAACCATTAATCAAAATCAAGAATTTATTGGAAAATTTAACATCATACAAAGAAATATCGATAGAATATCTCATCAAGTCGACAATGTTTTAGATTTTGTTAGAAGTAGACCCACAGAAAAAAAGGATATGAGTATCAGAGAATGTATTTCTGAAGGCATTATAGAAGCAAAAATTCCTAAAAATATCCAAGTAACTGTTGTAGGAGATTATCAAACAATTAGAGGTGATCCATATCAACTTGAAATTGTGTTTAGAAATTTGTTGATCAATGCAATTCAAGCTATAAACAAGAAAGATGGAACGATAACAATTACAATTAATGATGAAGACGATTTTCTCATAGTTGTTGTAGAAGATTCAGCCAATAAGTTAGATGAGAAATTAATTGATAAAATTTTTGACCCCCTATTTACAACAAAGCAGGAAGGTACAGGACTGGGATTAGTTAGCTGTAAACAAATCATTGAGGGTCACGGAGGAGAGATTTCTGCCATGACAAATCCAACGAGATTCATTATCAAGTTACCAAAACAATAATCATTGTTTAGAATTGTGAAGTAATTCAAGGGTTTTTTTTATAATATTGGAATGATCAGCATCAATCTCAGTAGTAATCATCAAGAGATGTTTTTCATCAACTGGAAATGTAATTCGTTTAATTTTGTCGTATTCCGCTAGTGCATATTTTGCAGGACCAATTTTGTGTTCAATGTTTTTTCTAGTCTGCCATCTTTGAGAAGCGTAATAGTGCATCATTTGCAATTCCTCATCACTTAGAATTGGGATGACTTCAGATCTAAAACCACCGGCAATCTTGACACCAGTATTGTTTTGAATTGCAGCATATCTGATTGAAGAGTCCAAATTCAAAATATCAGAATACAGTTTTTCAAAATCCATGGGCCTACTAGAAGAAATGTGGACTTAAGCATTATCTCAAAATTGACATATCCTAGACACAAAACTAGCTAGATTTTTATGTGGATTTTGAAGATTTTCATCAAGATTTGTCATCCTTAGAAGTAATTAGCAAAGATAATCAAAAAATAGCTTTGAAGCTAAAAGGCGTTCCATTGCAATATGCAAATGCCCTTAGACGTGTCTGCCTTAATGGAGTCCCAGTCTTTGCAATTGATACAGTTGACATTATTGAGAATTCCTCAGTATTGCCAGATGAGGGTTTAGCACACAGACTGGGTCTCATTCCACTCAAAACTGACTTGAGTAGATTCAATGAACCATCAAAATGTGACTGCCAAAGTGAAACAGGATGTTCAAACTGTAAAGTAATGTTAGTTTTAGATTCTGGAGATTCAGATGTAACAAGAACAGTTCTATCAAATGAACTATCATCTGAAGACGATTCAATCACTCCAACATCAGACAAAATTCCAATTGTAGAACTTGCACCAGGTCAAAGAATCAAAGTCGAATGCTATGCAAGACTAGGACGTGGTACAGAGCATGCAAAATGGAATTCTGCAAACGTTTCAATGCTAACTGAAACAGACAAGGAAGACGAGAGAATTCTTACCGTTGAGTCAACTGGTTCACTTAATCCTGAGCAGATTATCTTGTCAGGAGTAGAAGAAGTAGGTCACAGATTGGGCGAATTCAAAGATACAATCGACCAAATCAGCGAATAGAAAGCATATACGTTATATTTGGGTTTTAAACCGCATTATTCACATGACTAATCAAGTAGTTATACGCATGGCAAAGGATCTAAAGTCAGCATCAGCTAAAAACGATGCTCCAATTTGGGCAAAACTAGCCGAATATGCACTAAAGCCATCCATTGCCAGAAGAGACATCAACTTGAATAAAATCGCTAAACTAACTAAAGAAAACGATACTGTCGTATTTCCAGGAAAAGTTCTTGGAACAGGCAATGTACCTCATAAAATCACATTATGTTCATTCTCAATTTCAAATTCTGCAGCAACCAAAATTATTGAAAATGGCGGAAAATTAATCAGTTATTCAGAACTAATTGAGCAAAATCCTACCGGAAAAGGAGTTGTACTACTTGGCTAGTCAAGAGACAGTTGTCAGAACTGACAGACCAATTGTAGTTGATGCAACTGATCACATTGCAGGTAGACTATCATCAAATGTTGCAAAATTGCTAAAACAAGGACACAGAGTTTCACTTGTTAACTGTGAGAAAATTATGTACAGTGGAAACAGATCAAATTTGATTAAAGAATACAGAGAATTTTTAGAAATTAACAGTATCATTAATCCAAAACACGGACCTGTACACTACAGAAGACCAGATACAATTATCACTAAAATGATTCGTCAAATGTTACCATACGATAGAAAACCATCAGGTAAAGAATCAATTAAAAGACTAAGAGCATACATTGGCTCTCCAAAGGAACTAAAATCACTTGAGAGAGTTCAATTTGAGAAAGCAAAAATTAAAAAATCTCCATCAAACTATACCACGATGGGAGAATTGTGCAGAGTAATAGGGTGGACTGAATGACAACACCAAAAACTGAAATCTATTTTGCAACTAGAAAGACATCTAGTGCACATGTTTACATTACTAAAGGACAAGGTAAAGTTAGAATTAACAACGTACCAGTTGAAATGATTCCACAAGAGACTGCTCGTGAAGTAATTTTAGCACCACTTGAGATTACTGGTGATTTGAGAGACAAAATTGACATCTCTGTTAGAGTAAGAGGTGGAGGTTTCATGGGACAAGCAAGTGCTGTTGCAACTGCAATCTCTAGAGCACTAACAGGATGGACAAAATCAAAGAAAGATCCAAAAGATCATCCATTCCCAAAATCAACCAGAGAAGACCTTAGAAAAAGAATCACAGATTATGACAAATACCTAATCAGCGGTGATGCCAGAAGAAAAGAGCCAAAGAAGTTTGGTGGACCTGGCGCAAGAAGAAGAAAGCAAAAATCATACCGTTAGACTGTGAAGGCAATAATTTTAGCCGGTGGCAAAGGTACACGTGGCAAGCCATATACAGAATTCTTTCCTAAAGCAATGACCCCAATTAACGGAAAGCCAGTCATTGACTATGTGATAAGATATCTGCAGAAATTCAGTTTCATTAAAGAGATAATCATTATTTCAGATTTTACAGGTCTTGGAGGACAAATCAAAAACTATTACGGAAATCAAAAGAACATCTCCTTTGTCCAAGATTCACAAAGTGGAACTGGGGGAGATTTGTTACATATTGAGAAGAAACTCAAAGGAGAATCTGAATTTGTGTTGTGGTTTGTAGATAATTTGTGTGCAATAGATCTCAAAAAAATGAAAGAGACATTTACAAAAAAGAAGAGTTCTGCATGTATTGCAACTAGAACAAAAAGAAAAGAGGAAACAGGATTTGCAATAGTAAAAGATGGAATCATTACAGAATTCAAAGAAAAACCTGTAATGAAATTACAATTATCTGAATGCTTGGGAGTCTATATGCTTGGAAAAGATGTAATTCAAAAAATAAAAGCAAAAAAGAAACAAAAAGAGATCAACCTCTCCTTTGATATCTTGCAACAACTATCAAAAGAAGGAAAGATTAGTGCTTTTGATATTGGAAATAATGAATGGATTGATGCAGAATCTCCATCATACTTGGAGAGAAATCAAAAGACGGTAAAGAAGATCATAAAACAGATGGGACTGTAGACTTTTTTTCAAATTCTGAAATCTCATCTTCAAATTGATATGTTTGTGCAATATCATCTAGTCCTTCTAAGAGAATCTTCTTTTTGTGAGAATCAATCTCAAATGGAATCTCTTCTGAAGAGGTTTTGATTACTTGATTTTCCAAATCAACTTCAATGGGGTCAGACTCTTGTTGTAGTTTTTCTACAATACTTTGTTCTAGTGAAATTGGTAAGATTCCGTTTTTGAAGCAGTTGCTAAAGAAGATATCAGCAAATGAAGGGGCAATAATTACTGAGAATCCATAGTCCTGGAGTGCCCATACTGCGTGTTCTCTGCTAGAGCCACAGCCAAAATTGTCTCCTGCAACCAAGATTTTGGAATTGTCGTATTTAGAGTCATTTAGAACAAAATCAGATTTTGGATTTTCATTTTCATCATATCTCCAGTTAAAGAACAAGAACTTTCCAAATCCAGACTTTTGTACTAGTTTTAGAAATTGTTTTGGAACAATCTGATCAGTATCAACATTAACTTTGTCAAGTGGGGTAACAATGCTTGTTGTTTTTTTGAATGGTTCCATACTAATTCAAATCCATCTTCCTTACATCAACAAAATGTCCGTTAATTGCAGCAGCTGCTGCCATTACTGGGCTGACTAAATGAGTTCTTCCACCAGTTCCTTGTCTTCCTTCAAAGTTTCTGTTAGATGTACTTGCACATCGTTCTCCTGGGGATAAAATATCAGGATTCATTCCAAGACACATGCTGCATCCTGCCTCCCTCCATTCAAAATTGGCATCAGTGAAAATTTTATCAAGGCCCATCTCTTCAGCTTGTTTCTTTACCATTTGAGAGCCGGGCACTACCATGGCGCGAACATTTTCAGAAACTTTTTGTCCTTTGACTACTTTGGATGCTTCAATCAAATCTTCTAGTCTTGCATTAGTACAAGACCCAATGAATACTCTGTCGATTTTAATTTCTTCAATTGGAGTTCCAGGTTTTAGGTCCATGTAATCAAGTGCTTTTTCTGCACCTTTCTTTTGATTAGAATCACCTTTTGAAAACTCATCAGGTGTTGGAACTGTTTCAGTGACATCACAAGTCATTCCAGGGTTTGTTCCCCAACTTACTTGTGGTGCAATATCATCAATGTGTAATGTGAATTGCTTTTCAAATTTTGCATCATCATCTGACTTGAGATTCTCTTTCCAATATTCCACAAGGGATTCATAATTTTTTGGAGTGTATTGTCTGCCTCTAAGATAATCATAGGTCTTCTCATCAGGGGCAATCAAGCCTGCACGTGCTCCAGCCTCAATTGACATGTTGCATATGGTCATTCTCTGCTCCATGGAAAGGTCTTCAATTCCCTCGCCACGATACTCAATTACGGTTCCTGTACCGCCTCCAGTTCCAATATTTTTGATAATTGAGAGTACGATATCTTTTGCAGTTACTGCGTGAGGGTTTTTTCGTTTTCCCTCTACCCTAATTTCAAAGGGTTTTGGCTTTTCTAGCCACAAGGTTTGAGATGCCAAGACATGTTCTACTTCACTTGTTCCAATTCCAAATGCAAGCGCACCAAATGCACCATGAGTTGAGGTGTGACTGTCACCACAAACAATTGTGGAACCAGGCAAAGTGATTCCCAACTGAGGTCCAATTACATGAACAATTCCCTGATTAGGACTGTTAATATCAAATAGTTTGATTCCAAAATCTTGACAGTTTTTTTCTAATGTTTGAATTTGAACAGATGATGTTTGGTCTAAGATTGGCAATCCCCTGTCAGTTGTTGGAACATTATGATCCATAGTTGCAATGGTAAGATCAGGTCGTCTAACCTTTCTGTGATTCATTCTAAGACCATCAAAGGCTTGAGGTGAAGTAACTTCATGAACTAGGTGTCTATCAATGTAAATCAATGATGGGCCGTTTTCTTTTCCAACTACGACATGAGCATCCCAAATTTTTTCAAAAAGTGTTTTTCCCATTTTGAATCCTATGGTTTGTAATTGAAAAGACCACCAGCTTCAATTATTTTTCCAATAATTTCAGAAAATGGTTTCATCTTGTATGTTTGGTTTTTTGTCAAGTTTTTGATTTCGTTTTTGCTAATGTCAATATCAATTTCGTCA
Source organism: Candidatus Nitrosopumilus sp. (assembly GCA_042138585.1). Taxonomy (GTDB): domain Archaea; phylum Thermoproteota; class Nitrososphaeria; order Nitrososphaerales; family Nitrosopumilaceae; genus Nitrosopumilus. The sequence goes on along the minus strand of JBHITY010000011.1, from coordinate 2,844 downwards.
CCTTCAGAGATTGCTTTGTAAGCATCTTCTTCAATCTCAATTGGTAACAAAAATGCCCCATCAACAGAGTTTCTATAAAAGATTCTGGCAAAAGATAATGCAAGAACTGCCTTTATTCCAGAGTGAGATAATGCAATTGGTGCATGTTCACGTGATGAACCGCATCCAAAGTTCTTTCCAGATAAAATGAAATCACCTTCCTTTACTTTGGAATGAAAGTCAGGGTCCAATCCTTCCATGGCATGAGTTGCAAGTTCGGCATAATCATGAACTTTGAGATATTGACCAGGGATAATTACATCAGTATCGATGTTGTCTCTTTCGTATTTTATGACATTTCCTTTCATTACAAATCCCTCGGATCAGTGATTTTTCCAGTCACTGCAGAAGCTGCTGCAACCATTGGAGATGAAAGGTATGTCTCAGATTCAACATGGCCCATTCTGCCTGGGAAGTTTCTGTTTGTAGTGCTGATACAGATTTCATTTTTTGCCAATACACCCATGTGTGCACCGCAACATGCACCACAAGTAGGTGGGCCTATAGTAACACCTGCATCTAAGAAGATTGTAAGTAATCCGTTTTCCATAGCACGTTTGTAAATTGAGATAGAGGCTGGGAGAATTTCTGTTCTAATCTTTACTGTCTTTCCTTTGAGAATCTTTGCTGCAGCTTCCAAGTCTTCATACTTTGCTCCAGTACAAGAGCCAATGTAGGATTTGTCAAGTTCTACTGATGGTGCTTCTCTTACTACAGCTATATTTTCAGGAGAAAATGGTTTTGCAACTAGTGGTTCCATTTCAGAGGCTTCATACTCGAATACATTTGCATATTGTGCATCATCATCTCCTTTGAACACTTTTGCATTTGTTGCACCCCTACTAGAAAGATAATCTACAACTTTTTGATCAGCTTCGACAATTCCATTCTTTGCTCCTGCTTCTGTTGTCATGTTACATAGTGTCAATCTACTTTCAACGGACATTTCATCAATTCCAGTTCCGCCAAACTGCATGGTTCTGTAATTTCCTCCATCAGTTCCAATATCACCAATAATTTTCAGGATCAAGTCTTTGGCCATTACATGGTCTGGGAGTTTTCCGTTTAGTTTGAAGTAATCAGTCTCTGGTACCTTAAACCAGATTTGTCCGTTAAGCAAAACATATGCAATATCAGTATGGCCTAATCCACATGCAAATGCACCAAGTGCACCGGTAGTGTTTGTGTGAGAATCGCCGCCAACATAGACATCACCAGGCATTACCATTGCCTCTTCGTGTGATAAGGTGTGGCAAATTCCATACTGACCCATTCCATACTTGAAGTGTTTTTCAATTCCATAATTTTTTGTAAAGTTTGATAATTTCACAATATTTTCAGCAGATATTTTTTCAGCAGAAGGAACAAAGTGGTCTTCTGCTACCCATACCTTTGTTGGATCCCAAAGCTTGCTAACATCAATGCCTTTGTTTTTTAATTTATCAAATACCTTAATGACTCCAGGTCCAGAAACATCATGAACCATTACTTTGTCGACCTTTGCAAAAACTACATCATCAGGAGCAACTTGTGATTTGCCTGATGCACGAGCAAGAATCTTCTCTACAATGTTCATAATCAAAAACCACTCTTTTAGAGATTAAAAGCTTTTCAGAACAATAAAAAAGAAAAAGCACTCTCACTATATTGTGCAGTTAACAGTTTTACCACTTTTAGCAGATAGAATGAATGAGAAATTCGATGTTTTTGAGGTGTTTTTGAAGACATTAGAAAAAAATGATGCAAAACTAGAGGATGGAGATGTTTTAGTGATATCAACAAAATACATCTCAAACTCTCAAGGACGAATTATAGATCTTCAAAATATTCAAATCTCAGAGGAAGGACATGATGTTTCAAGAAAATATCAGTTAAAACCAGAGATTGCTGAAGTTGTAATCAGAGAATCTGATAAAATTTTTGGAGGCATAGGGGGATTTGTCATTACATCGTCTGATAACATTATGGCACCTAATGCTGGAATTGACAAATCAAATGCAAAAAAGGGAAACATAATTTTGTATCCAGAAAACCCATACTTGGTAGCTGAACAACTTCGAAGGAAAATATTTTTGAAAATGTCAATTCATGTTGGAGTCATTCTAGTTGACAGTAGACTAATGCCTGCGAGAATTGGAACATCAGGTGTTGCAATTGCATGTGCAGGAATTGAGCCAGTATTGGACATGAGGTCAAAAAAAGATCTTGATGGCAATCCACTCAAAGTAACATTTCAGGCAGTAGTAGACAATTTGGCTACAATTGCAAATCACAAGATGGGTGAAGGTGCAGAGTCAAAACCATTTGCAATAGTTAGAAACTCTGGTGCAACTCTAACAGACAGAAAAATCAATCCTTTAGAGATGGCAATAGATCCAGACCAATGTGTCTATGTTAGAGGTCTATCAAATCCACCAAAAAATCAGTAATGTTGTTGTTCTGCTTTAAATAGAGGTTTTTTGTCCACCAAAATATTGGAATACCTCACAACATATCCAAAGACAGTATCATTTCTTGATGGACTAAAACACAAGATTGATGTTGATAGTAAAGAAGGTGTAGAGCAGCTTCACGTTGTTGTAAAGAAAAGTTTTGATGAAATGATGAAGATCTTCACGGATGAGGGATTTACCAAAGTAAAATTTGAACACAAACAACCTGACCAAATAGGAAGCGGTCTTAATTTGAAACTAAAGAAACCATGGGAGATGCATATTAGAATGGTAGACCTCAAAAAAGGACTAATCGGCATTCATGCAGAAGTTGAAGTATCAAGAGATTATCTTCAACATTTGTTTTCACAAA
>JBHITY010000010.1:0-14608 GCA_042138585.1 Candidatus Nitrosopumilus sp. | reverse complement strand
TATTCATATGTACCATCTTGGTTTACATCAGTTTGAGCAAAGTGAACAGCATCATTATTTTTAAAAATCTGAATTATAACAGGATAACCATCAACATGATTTGCAATTTTTCCTTCTACAAAGCCCCATGGCAAAGTATTATCTTCAGATGCATGAAATAGAATCGTGGATTTTTCAAGTACCATAATTCCATTTAATGGAATGATTTCAGTTTGGTATTCATGACTATGACCATTAATCAATATCTGTCCTGAATGAGGGTGAGCAAAAACAGAATCTACAGAAGATACCAAAAGCATAATCATGACAAAAATACTTGAAAGCAAAATTGTGTAATTCATATCAAAAACCTAGTCAGAGTTTAATTTAAGATTTTTACTCACAGATTGTCAATTACAGGTTTAAGATTATCAGGTAATTCGGGTAATTCTGTATGGCTTTCATTATTTTGAAGAATTTCAGGACCTATTCTTCGAACTTTTTGAGTGCCAATTAGAGTATCAATGCTCCTTTGAATATCTTTTTCAGTCATAACAGATTTGAGTTTTTCAATTAGTGACTCTTCATTTTCATATTTTTTAATTCCGTATTGAACAATTATCATTTTTTCAGTCATAGAAAAATCCGTCATTTAAAACTACAAATTTTTGCAAAGTAAAAAACATTACTTTATTTCTGATAGTTTTTTTTCTAATTCTGTTTTTTTGGGAATTCCAGTAAAAATCAATTTATCATCTATGACTAACCCTGGTGCTGTGAATATTGGGTATTTTTCTAGATATTCGGGTTTTTCTGTTACATCAATCATCAAATAATTTACTCCTAAATCATCTAACATTTTTTCAAGAATGCTACAGTTTGAACAATTAGGAGTAGTTAGAATTTCAATTTTCATGATTCTGAAAACTGTTCTGGATTCTGTTCAAATGCCCATCTACATGAAGCGCAACAAAATCGATATTCTTTGCCATTATGAACTAATGGTTCTCCTTTTTCACCAATCTCCATTCCACATACAGGATCTTTCATGCCATCACTTCATCTTTTTTTCTCATATTTATCAAATACCAAATTATAGCAAATCCAATCAAACTGACTATAATCAATGGTGTTATCTCTTTTGAAATGTTTCTATCTTCATGATCATGATCATGTTCATGTTCATCCATTTCAAATTCAGCTGGAATTGGTGTCAATTCAACAAGTTTGTTCCATCCTTGATGAATGAAAGTTTCTTCATACCATTCATGCCCCTCAGGTAATCCGTTGATTATCAAAAAGGAGCCAATTACAACTAACATCCATCCAGTTGCTTTTTCAATTTTAATTTGATTTGTTGTTAATCCTTTTGTTGCATTGATTCCAACAATTGCTAATACAGACATTAAGATTAGAGGTATTGCTCTTCCTACTCCATGAATAGCTCCTAAACTGGCACCGATTTCAATACTACCAGTTCCTGCGATGTAAATTAACAACCAATAAAACAATGGATTTGGACAACCAACTCCAGCGTTTCCTAATAACAATCCCATAAAAAATGATTTTGAATAATCTCCACGTTTTTGAATAAAATTTGGAGTTCCAGAATATGATGGAAGTTTAATTTTTAATAATTTTAATTGAGATAACCCAAAAACAAAAGCTGCAATTCCTGCAATCAAAAACATGTATGTTGAAATTTGATCTAATTCAGCAGTTTGGCCAAGTATTCCAACACCAATACCATATGCAGAAATTGTTAGGGTCAATCCTGCTCCAAATAGCAATGCCATATAGAGGCCTTTTTTATATCCTTGACCTATACTCAATGGAACTATAATGAAAACTAATGGGAGTGTACAAGGAAGTATGATCATGGACAATCCTGCTACATATGAAATTGCAATCCATGTTGGATATGATGGGGCTTGTCCAGCGCCGATTGCAATTTGGTTTGTTCCAGCATAAATTGCACCTAGAAAAATTAATGAAAATAAAATAAAACAAGATGAGATTAGAAATTTTTTAGAGATTACATCCATAACATTATCTGTTTTTAAAATAATTAAGATTTTTTATCCTGATTTTCATAATATAGTCGAATCACTTCATCAACTACAACATTAGTATCATCATCTTTTTCAGTACTTATTAGAAGAAGATGATCATCACCAAGATAAAATGAGAATCGTTTAACTTTATCATATTCGCCAAGAGTGTAGATAGTTTTTCCAAGCCACTTTGACATATCTTTACGGGCTTTCCAATCAAGTATGGATAGATTTACCAGTTCTTTTTCTGCATGGTCTGAAAGCAAGTTTTTTACACCTTCTCTAATGCCACCACCCACACGAACTGCCCATTCATCATAAACAGTAGCAAATCGAATTTTGGGATCAGCATCTAAAATTTCTGAACAAAATTTTTCATAATCCAATACTGTTCAATAAAATAGGAATTATTAAAGTAAAAAAATCCAATTAGGCATATTTTTTAAAAAAAGCTACTCAAAATTTAGATTTTAAATGAATTTAGAAAATCTTATCATCTAGAAAGATTTCTAATAATTATGGAAATTCAGGACGCTGTTGAAAAAATTTTGAAAGTCAGTCCTTCTGTAAGAGTAGTAAGTGTCTGTGATCTCAAAGGCAAATTACTGTACTCAGCACGTTCTAAGAAGGTAAATCTTTTGGTGTCAAAGAAACAAAGTGTGGCATCATTAAAGGCTGCAGCAAAAGATTGGAAGCAACGAAAAAAACTGATGAGAAGTTTAGGGCCATGCAAATATGTTGTTGCAGAATATGACAAAGTCAAGAGACTAGTTATTCCTGCAGGAAGAAACCATATTTTGTACATCACTACTACTGCTTCTCTAGATCATAACAAAATTGTTAGAAAAGTACGTTCTTTCAAGTAGCTTACAATCAAAATTTTTTTCAAGAATTTTTTATTTTGAAGTCTTGGAAAAAATCATCTAAGCAATGTACATTCATTGATTGATTTATTCGACTATCAGAGTTTTCTTTTTCCAGTTCCTCGTCCTGAACTTACCCACATACCTTTGGTGGATTTTGTTGGAGTACTTTCGATATCACCGAACTTAATTTTTCCAGTTCCTCTACCAACAGTGATATATTTGTCGGAAGCTGCTTTTTTTCTTGCATCTTGAAGTTTTTTGAAATCGTTTCCTGCCCATGCGGAATTGTCATCATCTACTTCAATGATTCTTGTACCTCTACCAGTTCGAATTCTTCTTTTTACCAAAATGAACCACATGGTTATACCATTTATCATTAATAAGATTTTGAGAAATGGGCCCACGGGGATTTGAACCCCGGATCTTCGCCGTGTAAGGGCGACGTCATAACCGACCTGGACTATGAGCCCAGAAACCAACGTAGTTAAAAACCATTTAAACTTTGAGAAAGGTCAGAATCTAAAAATTTGATTAAAACATAGCAATTTTGTGGTTCTTGTAAATTTTTTTTCTAGTCCAATAGGATTAGGTCACGTTACAAGAGATATTGCAATAAAAAATAATTTCCAAAATATCACAACTAATTTTGTTACAGGCAGTGGTGCGGCTAAAATTTTAAAAAAATTAGAAATTCAAGTAAATGATGTATACAATCCACCATCATTTATTGTTGAAAACGGTACATTGAAAAGTCCTGCAAAATGGCTTTGGAATTACTATCAATATTACAAAGATTGTAAAAGTATCTCACAAGAAATTTTAGAAAAAGATAATCCAAATCTAGTGATTAGTGATGAGGATTTTGCATCACTAACAGTAGCTCAAGAGATGAAAATTCCAACTGTTTTGATTACAGATATTTTAGAGACTCATTTTACAAAAGGTCTGGCTTCAGTTATTGAAAAAAAGATGAATAAATCAATGCAAGAGATCATTAAAAAATGTGAAGTTGTAATATTGCCAGAAATTGGAGATACAAAAGACAATATTCAGAGAGTAGGTCCAATAGTACGACAAACAGATTATACAAGAGAGCAATTACGAGAAAAATTTTCTTTTGGTAAAAAAACAATTGTTATTTCAATTGGAGGAACAGATGCAGGTTTGTTTCTAATAGAAAAAGCACTAGAAGCTATTTCAAAAATTAATCAAGATGTTGAAGTTCTATTGGTTTCAGGTCCATCCATTCACAAAGAATACGACAATGTAAAAAATTTAGGTTTTGTAGATAATTTGCATGAAATAATTTATGCAGCAGATGTGTTGATTTCACTTGCAGGCAAATCAACAATAGATGAGGCTAATGCATATGGTACGCCTGCAATATTCATTCCAATTAAAGGTCATTTTGAACAAGAAGATAATGCAAGAGAGGAAGGTTTTGTTTTTGAAGATATTGAAAGGCTGGACAAGTTAATCATATCCAAATTAGAAGAAAAAAGAAACCAAATCAATACAGAAGGTGCAAGAAAAGCTGCTAAAATTATTCAAAGCTTAATAGATAACTATTGATTTTTGATAAAGTACCATGACAAAGTTAGTAGTAGCAAAATTCGGAGGTAGTGCAATAGGTCCAGATGGGAAATCCATTCCAGAAATTATTCAAAGAATTACTAATTTAAAAAAAGACTCCAAAGTTATTGCTGTTTTTTCAGCTCCATTGACATTAGATAACGGAAAAAAACGTTCCCTTACAGATGTAATGTTAGAACAGGGAAGGAATGCAGAAAATGGTGTTATGCCATCATTAGACATAATCAAATCAACATATGAAAAAATTTTAGGATTAGTAGATTCAGAAAACAAAGATGCATGCAAGAGTGTTATTGAACAAAATCTAGAAAAGGCAAAAAAAGCACTAGATGAGGCATTTGAAAATAAAGAATTTGTCGATGAAATACGTTCACGTGCATTAGCATTCTCAGGAGAGGTTTTGATGTCACACGTAATGAGCTATATCCTAAGAAGCAATAAGATCAAAACAGAGACTGTAGATTTTGAGGATTGGCCCATTATCACAGATAATAACATAGAATCAACAAATTTCCTTACATCAGAATCTCGTACAAAAATGGGTAAAACTGCAGAATTAGTTGAACAAAACGAGGTAGTCACAATTGGTGGCTTTATTGGAAAAACAGTAGATAATGTTACTACTACATATGAGCGAGGAGGATCTGATCGTACTGCTGCCGATTTAGGAATTTTATTTCATAAAAATTATGAAACCAGTATTGATTTTGAGAAGGATAGCGCAGTAGTTTCAGCTGATCCAAAAATAATAGAATCAGGATTAAGAGAGGTTCATCAATTATCATATAATGAAGCAAGACTTGCTGGAATGTTTGGAATGAAAATATTAGATCCAATTGCAATTAAAGAAATTGTTGAAAATGGAGTAGACATGCCAATTACAGTCACAAACATGAACAATCCAGACAAGGTCACCACAATAAAGAGAAATCTAGATGAGCAGAAAGGTCACCCAATCAAGATTGTTACTGGAAAAGAAAATTGTGCGATTTTTAGAATAGAAACAACATCGATACAAAAATTGTTGACATCATTAGACAAGGACAAGCGTTACAGTGAATTTGTAATTTTATCGCCATTTACAAAAGACGGAATTGAATTTTCTAGAATACTATTTTTGGATGGAGATTATGTTAAGAGAAATGAAAAATACTTGCTAGGATTTGATTCTCTTGCAACAATAACATACAACAGAGGAGTGATTACATTGATTGGTGATGAGATGTGGAGAGTTCAACAAGTTGCATCCAGAACAAGTGCAAAGATTGGTGAAGCAGGACTAAATATTTTGAACATGGATGCACAAGAAGAAACTTCTAGAATAATTATTGTTGTAGAAGATACAACAGACAACATTAGAAAAGCAATCAGTGCAATACACCAAGAAATTTCAGAAATTAATTTTATTTAGTGAAAGTGTGGCGCACGGGTTTTTACACCAGTAGCGCCATCAAGGGTTTGTTCTTGGACCATTATCTAGATTCAGTCCGGCGTTACCCAAAACACGCGATACTATACTTTGCAGTTTCTACTATTTAGAGCTGATCTATATAGATCTGATTACATACGCTCAGCAAAATACCATAAAATTATTCCAACACCAAGAATGCCATACCATTTGAAATTTTTCTTGTTTGTAAAAATTGTTGGTGAACCCACCTGTTCATCTTGATATGTGGTTTGACGAATTTTTCTCATTTCAAATGCCTGACCAATCAACCCAATAACAAGGAGTGCAATTGCAATATACCCCAAAGTCCACTCCATATCACAATTTCATTATACTCAGATATGTAGTTTCATGCTTAAAACCACATGAAAAGATAATTCTTTAAATTAGCATAGTTTTTTTCCTCTCCTATGAAAGAAGTTGGAAAAATTTGGATGAATGGAAAACTAGTACCATTCAAAGATGCCAAAGTGCACGTTCTAACTCATGCATTACACTATTCTACATCAATTTTTGAAGGAATCAGATGTTACGACACTCCAAATGGTTCAGCCATTTTTAGACTACCAGAACATGTAGATAGATTCTTCAAATCAGCAAAATTGTACTCTATGAAAATGCAATTTTCAAAAAAACAAATCTCTGATGGAATTATTAAAACTGTAAAGACAAGTGGACTCAAAGAATGTTACATTAGACCATTAGCATACTATGGTTATGGACCAATGGGATTAACCCCAACTGCAAACAAAGTGGATGCATCTATTTCATGTTGGGAATGGAAAATGGGTGAGTCAAAAGCAGGAAAGTTCTCAGGAGCAAAATGCAAAGTATCAAGTTGGATAAAAATTGATTCTAGATCTCAACCAACGCAAGCAAAAGCAGCATCAAACTATGCAAATGCAGCATTAGCAAGAATGGAAGCATTAGAAAATGGATATGATGAGGCAATCATGTTAAACTGGCGTGGAAAAATTGCTGAAGGAAGTGCTGAAAATATCTTTGTTGTAAAAGATGACATTATTCAAACACCTCCATTATCTGCAGGAGGACTAGAAGGAATTACACGAGATAGTGTAATCCAGATTATTGAAGAAAATGGTGGATTTGTCATTGAACGAGATTTGGAAAGAGATGATCTGTATGCTGCTGATGAAATATTCATGACAGGTACTGCTGCTGAAGTAAAATCTGTAACACAGGTCGATAAAGTCAAAATCGGTAATGGAAAGATGGGTCACATAACAAAAGCATTGCAAAAATCATTTACTGATGTAGTAATGGGTAAAGATGAGAGATTTTTGCCCTGGTTGACATATATCTAAACTTCCAAGAGTTTTTTTACCCACAAAATCAGATATACATTATGGATTCATGTGCAACTGGGGATACACAAGAAATCTGTTGGTTTTGTAGAAAGGGTCGTCATGAAGATTGCATGAAAGAGATTCCCACGCAAGGAAAATCAGAGGGTCCTCATGACTGTACATTTGATACAAAACTCATCCCATGCAAATGTAATCACTAACAATTAGTATCAAATACAGCTATATCTAAAAAAATTCATGAGTTACAATGAGGAGTTTTGGAAGAAATATGCAGATGAAAACGAGTCAAGATATAACGAGGAATTTGCAAAATTTACAAAAGATCTTGCAATATCATTACGATGCACTAGTGTATTAGAAATTGGATGTGGAACTGGAATTGATTTAAGATTATTCCCAGATACTTTTCAAATTCACGGAGTTGATCTTAATGAATATGCATTGGATATTGCAAAAGAGAAATTCCCAGTTGCAAATTTTCAGAAAGGAAGTATAACAGATTTACCATTTGAAGACTCATCAATAGATTTTGTATTTACTCATGGATTATTGAATTATCTAGATGAAGATACACTGAAAAAAGGAATTTCAGAAATGCACAGAGTCTCTGGCAAATACATAATGAATTGTGAAGCATTTAGCAGCATAGAAGAAAAAATTGATGAAAATCAAACATCTCGGAACATGCTTAAACGTTGGATGGATTACAAGGTTCGAATTGTCAGTGATGTTGATATGCATGAAGATATTGAGCCTGAAAAAAAGAGATTCGTATTATTGAAAAAACTATAACTTGAATTTTTCTGGTTCTTCAACATTAATTGGCAAAATTATTCTAAATGTTGAGGGATTATTTGATACAGATATTTTTCCATTATGTTGCTCTATGATATTTTTACAGCTGGATAATCCAAGACCTGTACCTTTTTGCTTAGTAGTAAACAAAGGCTCGAATACCTTATCAAAATTTTCTGCAGGAACGCCCATTCCTGAATCTATGAAATCCAAGTATGCCAAGTTATCTTTGAGATATATCTTAACCTCAATTTTTCCACCATCAGGTATTGCCTGAATTGCATTAACAAGAAGATTTAGAAATACAGCATCCAGTTTTACTGGATCACAGTAAATTTTCAAATCTGTTTTAGAAACATGAATTTCAATATTTTTGGGAACATTGATTTTATCAATAGAATTCTGAACAGTATCACGTATTGAAATTAAACTCAGTTTTAGAGGTGATAGTCTAACAAAATCCAATACTTCATCTACCTGATGAGCGATTCTATCAATGCTTTTTTCTATTAAATCTAGACGTTTGGTGACATCAGATTCAGAAACTTTTGATTCAGGTGATTGTTTTATCAAATCTACTGACATTTTCATTACTGACAAAGGATTTCTCAAGTCGTGTGCAAGTCTTCCAGATAATTCCCCTATTGCAGAAAGCCGTTCTGATTTTAGTATCTCTCTTGTTTTATCATCTACAAGTTTTTCAAGGCTTTCTTTTTGTTCAACAAGTTCTTCTGTTCTTAGTTTGACTAGTCTAGAAAGATTTTTGTTTAAAGTTAATACGATGGCTGCAAAAACTGCCAACATTGCAACAACACCAAGCATGATATTTTGAGTAGTGATTTGTTCATCAGATTCAATAAAAACTGAATGAACAAGAGAGATTCCTACAACTAAAACAATAATAGCGATTGTAAGTGGAATTCCAAAATTACTAATTGTTTCAAATTGAACTTTTTCAGAAAAGAACATGGCTTGTTGTTCGGAAGTTGGGATCTTAGAAATTTTGTACCTGATGTAAAATGAAAAAATCATCAAGATGTAAGTGTACAACCAAAGCAAATCAACTGGATGGCCATCATAATATGTCCCATCAAGTTCTGCAAATAAGAAAAAGGTATCAGCAACACCATATATGATAAATCCAAATAAAATTAGCATCCAAGAAAAATTTGCACCTTTCTTTGCAAGATACATGATGCCAACAATTGCAGGAATCACTTGGATTGAACCTAATACCGGATATGCAAGAGCGATAGCTGTAGGAAACGCATCCTCACCTGACATATCATCATATGCTCCAGTCACAGAAGGAATCATGAAAGAGACACCGAGAGCAATTGCAAATAGCCAAACATTTCTGCTAACTGATTTTAGAACAGGTTTTAATGAAATTAACAGAAATCCAATCATTAATGGATATGCGCCAATGTAAAAAATATCGGCTTCAGATGGAAATGGGCTGCCTTCCCAGAAATGATCATACATTATCCAAATCAATTCAGCTATAAACCAAAATACTGATCCGATAGCAAATACAACAAATGCTTTTGATTGATAGTGTTTTTGTTTGTGTAATTTTATTGCAAGTTTAAAAGCAAAACCTGTCAGGATTGCAGTTGATAAGAGATATGCAGGGAAAGATATCCAAGCAAATTGATCATCATCAACAAATGGTCTTATTTGATAAATCACAGTAATGGAAACTAGTGTGATAATTAGAGTAATCAAAATAGATTTTGTATTAACGAAATCAATATTTGAAAGACTAGAATTTGTACTCAAATTAAATTTTTGAGATGTTTAACATTATTCAATGTTTATGCATACTGTATGATATGAGTTTATGGAAAAAAACTACATCATAATATCATTTTAATATGATTGAACTAGAGTATGAATGGGTATGAGTAAGGTAATACTAGTTGTTGAGGATGATGACGATCTAGTCACAATTTACAAAGAAATTCTAGAGTTGAAGAATTTTGAAGTTCATATTGCCCAAAATGGCCAAGAAGGAGTTGAAAAATTCAGAGAGGTAAAACCATCACTAGTCATAATGGATGGAGATATGCCCGTTCTTAATGGGTATGAAGCATTTTCACAAATTAAAGAAATTGATAAGGATGCAAATGTTGTCATTGTCACAGGAATTTCAGAGCACGAGTCAAAAAACCAGGATGCAATAAAGAGAGGACTCATCAAAGTTATTTCAAAACCATTAGGAGTAAATCAACTAGTTGAACTAGCAGAAAAATATTCAGAAATCAAATTAAAAGACTGAATTTTTGGTTCATAAAATAATTAAAATTTTAAAGCGGGTCTAGAGGGATTCGAACCCACGACAGCAGGATTAAGAGTCCTGTGCGCTACCTGGCTGCGCCATAGACCCACCAAAAATGCTAAGCCTAGAGTTGTTATTAATCTTAAGCTTTGAAAATAAAGGAAAATTATGTTTTATGCTTTAGCTTCAATTTCATTGTATTTTTCAATGATTGCAGTTAGTGCAGTTGAAACTGGAACATCATTCATCTTTTTCTTTTCGGCAAGAAGTTTTTGGTATGCTTCGAGTGTGATGTATACTGGAATTGAACCATTTCCTTCTAACAAACCTCTAACGTTGTAAAGGGCAGTTTCCATTCCTCTCTCAGCAGACTTTGCAAACTTTGCTTTATCCATAATTGCTCCTAGTGGACCAAATGGCATTTCATAATCTACTGACATTGTAACTCTTGTGAGGTTGTTTCCTAATGATTTGAATTCATTAGTAATTTGCCATTTCTTGAATGGACCTTCGATTTGTTTTGCAGTGATTTTCTCATTTCTAACAAATTCGGTTGTCTCACAATCCCACTCTAAACGTTTACCGCTAAAGTCACCGATAATTCTAAAGGTTGTACCTACACCCATGCCTTCCTTAATATCCATAGGAACGACTGTCATGCCTACTGCATCAGTTTTGATTTGATCAGAAACATGTTCTGGTCTTGCAAAGTAGGTAAAGACATTCTCAACAGGTGTCTTAATATCGATTGATTTCGTTACGAGGGTCAACGATTCAATGTCTTGCCAATAAGGATTTAAAGGTTTTGAAGATTTCCCAAGAGAATCTAGTTACAATATATTCGTCTAATTACAATATTATTCCATATGACAAAAAAGCGATCAGTTTTGATCTTATCTTTTTTGATCCTTTTTTCAATTCCGGGACTAGATGGTGCATTTGCCCATTCTATGTTTAATTCTGCAGAGCAGCATAATGGAGGATATAGAGTCCAAGTTGCAACAGCTCCTGAATTCCCACAGATTGACGAGCCATCTCAATTTTTAGTTAAAGTAACTGAAGGCTTTGACTATGAAGATGTTGACAGATTTACGATGGGAATGAAGATCTTCTATAACGGAAAGCAAGTAGATACCATTCCACCTACAGCAGTAGAAGGTTCCCATTGGGACTTTGATTATGTTTGGAGGAATTCAGGAAATCACATTGTAGAAGTTTTCTTGTACGATATGCCAAATAATTCAGAAACACTTGCTTTCAAGTTTAACATGGGCACTCAGAGTCCGTTTGGACAAATTTTCATCATAGCAATTACTATAGGAGCATTATCAATGACAGGAGTGTTCTTGTACATCTATGTTCCAAGAATTTTTAAAAAATCTAGGCTTTAATCTCAGGGGTTTCTCTTGAGATTCTAAATGCAAACAAGGCAGTTAACAACACCATTGAGAACAACAATATTCCAATTCCCAAGTGAATTGCAACTAGAACTGCATGCAGTTTAGTATCAATTACTAGTGCACCAAGTGTAATTTGTGTAATAACAAATATGGTTGCAAGGGTACTTGTGATTTTGATTTTTCTATCAGCTCTTTTATTGATAAAACTTGCAACCATAGTTGCAATAACCAAAACACCAGTAGTAGCAGCAGCTAATCTATGAATCCATTCAATAAGATATTCTTCAGAAGGCATTATGCCATTTGGACATAGTGGCCATTCAGGACAAGTTAGTCCCAATCCAGCTGCTGAAATATATCCACCTAAGAACATTAGTGAATACAATACAATCATTGTTGCTAGAGCAAGATATTGAATTGCCAAAATTATTCTACTATGAAATTACCTACCATGCCTTGTAATGCATGTCCAGGAACTGTACAGATGTAATAGTAAGTACCAGGTGCACCGGCAGTAAATGTAGTGCTTCCACTTTCACCAGGTTTTAGAGGATTAGATGGTGCTGCAATTTCAGAGCCCCAAATCACATTGTTAAAGTCTTCAGGATTTGCGACCACACCAAATGCGTGGAATGATTTACCGTTATTACTAGATGTAATAGTTACTTCATCACCAGAGTTTACGCGGATTTCAGGGTTATTTCCATCCTCACCAGGTAATGCGTTAAAGGCTAATGTTCTAAAGTCATCAGATTCTACAAAGTCCAAAGTAAAGTCATGAGATACTCCTGTTGGAGGTGCTGCAACGGCAGGACTACCACCACCTTGGGCTGGACCTACAATGATTTCACCCACCATTCCTTGTTCTCTGTGACCAGGAACTGTACAAATGTAATAGTATGTTCCCTCTTCACCTGCAACAAATTCAGAAGTTCCACTCTCACCTGCCTTTAGAGGATTAGATGCAGATGCAACTTCTGAACCAGGAATGATTCCACCAAAGCCTTCAGTGTCTTTAGTAACACCAAATGCGTGGAATGATTTTCCATCATTAACTACGTTAAAGATTACTTTATCACCAACATTCATCTCAATTGTTGGGTTTACTCCAGGTTCGTCTATCATCGCATTAAATGTCAAGGACCTAAAGTCAGCAGATTCAAGAAATGAAAGATCTGATGTAATTGTCTTTCCAGTTTGTGCTGCTGGTGCTGCGACGTCAGAACTTCCTGCCATCATTGCAACAACTGGGGCTGGTTCTGAAATCCAATAATCCCAAAGTGAAAAGAAGATTGCTCCACCGACAACACAGATGCCTAACATGATTGCCATCATCTTTCCTGTTCTTGCAGGTGTCGTTAGATAGTATTGATTTTCAGTCATTTCATTAATCTCCTAATGTGATGGGTTCTTTGAATCGAACGGATAATAGTATTTGCCTCCAACACCAAATGGATCCTCTGGGTTTGCAGGTTCTCCTTTTCCAGCGCTGTAAATCATGTTAATTAGGAAGACTACCATACTTGCACCAATTATCATTGCACCAATTGATGCGATTTGGTTCATTGCAATCCATTCTGGGATTGGTGGATAGTCAAAGATTCTTCTTGGCATTCCATACAATCCAAGTACGTGTTGAGTAAAGAATACCAAAATTGTTCCGACAAATGATAGGAAGAAGTGAATCTTACCCATTGCCTCATTGTACATTCTGCCAGTAACATATGGGTACATGTAGTAAAGATAACCAATTGAACCAAATGCGATTGTTCCCATCACAAAGAGATGGAAGTGTCCAACTACCCAGTAAGTGTCGTGAGTTGTAAAGTCTAATGGCATTGCGGCATTTGCTACACCACCTGCTCCTGCTGAGAAGAATAATGCGATTCCACCAATTGCCCACATCATTGGAGTTGAGAATTTGATTCTACTGTTCCACATTGTTGCAATAAAGTTGTAGACGTGCATTGCAGATGCTGGAACTGCTGCAAGGGTTCCTACCATGAAAACTGTCTTTTCTGTAAAGGACATTCCTGTTGCATACATGTGGTGTGCCCATGATGAGAAACCGACGATAGATAATAGTACAAATGCAAAGATACCAGAGTTGTAACTGTAAATTGGTTTTCTTGCGAATCTTGGAATAATTTCATACATCATACCGATTGCTGGAATGACAAGGACGTATACTTCAGGATGGAATGTAAACCAGAACAAGTGTGCATATGCAATTGGATCTCCTCCCATTGCAGGATTAAAGAATCCAGTAACACCTAGTCTGTCAGTTAACAGCATCAACAATGCTGCTGCAAATGTTGGAATTGCAACAAGGATGATTAATGATGATGACAAGAATGACCAAGCCAATAGTGGAACTTGTCCAATTGACATGTCTGGGTGTTTACATTTGAGAATTGTAACGACAAAGTTGATGGCACCAAGTACTGAGGATACACCTAAAATCTTTAGTCCAAATATCCACATGTCTGCTGCTGGACCTGGGGCACTGATAATAGAATACGGAGGAGTTGCATACCAAGTAAAGTCTGCAAATCCTAACCAGATGAGAGCTCCTGAAGGAGGAATCATCCAAAATGCGATTGCATTGAGTTTTGGGTAAGCCATGTCTTTGTATCTGACCATAATTGGAACAAAGTAGTTACCAACGGCAGATGCAAATGGTATGATGAATAAGAAGATAAGAGTAGTTCCATGAACTGTAAAGATTCTGTTAAAGGTCATTGCATCGCCAATGATTTGTGCTCCTGGCAAGAACAATTCAGCTCTGATTGCAAGTGCTAATGCTCCACCCAAGAACAAGAATCCTAGGGACATGATAAGATAGAGTAAACCAACATCAGT
>JBHITY010000009.1:0-14724 GCA_042138585.1 Candidatus Nitrosopumilus sp. | reverse complement strand
CACAGACATGCTTGTTAATCTCATCAAGATTATTATATTATGTCAGTTATAATAGGCTTATGTAAGAAATCAAAGAAATCCCAATAATCTTTATATAATGTCATAGATATTACATACTATAGGTGAATATGACAATGTTCTTTGATAATGAATTTGATAGAATCTTCAAACAAATGTCTAGATCTTTTTTCAATACAGATGACATCTTTGAGGGATTCAAGGGAAATGGTTCTGAATCTGGCCCATTTTATTATGGTTATACAATGACCGTGGGACCTGATGGAAAACCTGTGGTAAAAGAATATGGAAACGTCAAACCAGGCCAACTTCCAGCTTCTGATACACGAGAACCAATAGTCGACACAATTGTTGATGAAAAAGAAAAACTTGTAAAACTCATAGCTGAGATGCCAGGAGTTGAAAAGACTGATGTCAAAATTGTTGTTGACAACAAAGTTGTAGATTTGTCTGCAGAACATGGTGATAAAAAATACCATGTCAAAGTTCCAGTCCAACACAAAGTTGATGAGAACTCTGCAAAGGCTTCCTACAAAAACGGAATTTTACAACTTGTATTCAAGTTAGTTGAGGAAAAACCAACTGGCAAACAGGTGGAGGTTGAATAAACCCCCTTTTATTTTTGAGGTGAAAAAATGAGTGAAATTATTTTAAAAGTTAATGAAATTCCACAACAACACGTTGGACGTGGAAGAGCCATTATTGATCCAAAAATTATTGAAGATCACAAATGGAATACTGGCCAAATCTTGGAATTAACATATAACAAAAAAACACATGTAAAACTATGGCCAGGAAATCCTGAAGAATATGGAACAGGAATTATCAAAATTGATGGAATGACAAGACAAAACATTGGAGCAGGAATTGGTGATAAGATTTCTTTAAAATCAGTTGAAGCTGCAAATGCAGAACAAATTGTCTTATCCCCAACTGAGAAAATATCTGCTGAAGGATTACAAGAATACATGACTTACAACTATCTTAATCATGTGTTTACAACCGGAGATACATTATCTCTTAATACCCAGATGGGTGGACGAGTTCAATTCATTGTAACTAGTACAAAACCATCAAAACCAGTAATTGTAACTGAAAATACAATTTTCAAACTTGGTACAATGACAAAATCAGTTGATTCTTCTGTCCCAAGAATAACATATGACGAACTAGGTGGTCTCAAAAATGAAGTTCAAAAAATTCGTGAGATGGTTGAATTGCCAATGAGACATCCTGAATTGTTTGACAAAATTGGCGTAGAAGCACCAAAAGGAGTCCTATTGTATGGCCCTCCAGGCACGGGAAAGACCCTTCTTGCAAAGGCAGTAGCCGGAGAGACTAATGCTCACTTTATCTCACTTAGTGGCCCTGAAATAATGGGTAAGTACTATGGTGAAAGTGAAGAGAAGATTAGAGAAATCTTCAATCAAGCCGAAGAAAATTCTCCAAGCATAATCTTCATTGATGAGATAGATTCCATTGCTCCAAAAAGAGACGAAGTTTCAGGAGAAGTTGAAAAGAGAATAGTTTCTCAACTTTTGACTTTGATGGATGGAATGAAATCTAGAGGTAAAGTTGTAGTTATTGCAGCTACCAATAGACCAGACTCTATTGATCCTGCACTTAGAAGACCTGGAAGATTTGACAGAGAAATCGAAATTGGAATCCCTGATGATGAAGGAAGGTTTGAAATTCTTTCAATTCACACGCGAGGAATGCCAATAGATGAGAAAGTTGATCTTAAACAAATCTCAAAAACAACACATGGATTTGTTGGAGCTGACTTGGAAGTATTATCAAAAGAAGCTGCAATGAGATCACTACGTAGAATTCTTCCTGAAATTGATCTTGATGAAGATAAAATCTCAGCAGAAATTCTTCAAAAAATTGAGATAACAGCTGAGGACTTTAGAGATGCATTAAAGGAAGTCAGACCAAGTGCACTTCGTGAAGTCCAAGTACAGATTCCTAATGTAAGTTGGGATGATGTTGGTGGTCTTGATGAATTAAAAGCAGAACTACGTGAAGCAGTTGAATGGCCTATCAAATACAAAGAAGCATTTGATTATGTTGATGTTGAAACGCCAAAAGGAATACTATTACACGGTCCACCTGGAACTGGTAAAACACTGATTGCAAAAGCTCTTGCAAAAATGACAGAGTCTAACTTTATCAGCATAAAGGGACCTGAACTACTCTCAAAGTGGGTAGGCGAGTCTGAGAAAGGAGTCAGAGAAATATTCAGAAAAGCACGACAAGCAGCACCTTGTATCATCTTCTTAGATGAGGTAGATGCACTTGTACCCCGAAGAGGTAGTGGAGGTTCCGAATCACATGTCACAGAAAGTGTGGTATCACAAATTCTAACTGAGATAGATGGATTAGAAGAACTACACAATGTCTTGATAGTTGGTGCAACAAACCGACTGGACATTGTAGATGATGCATTGCTTAGACCTGGAAGATTTGATAGAATCATTGAAGTTCCAAATCCTGATGCAAAAGGAAGAAGAAACATCTTTGAGATTCATACAAAAAAGAAGCCACTTGCAAGTGATGTAGATATTGCAAAACTTGTAGAGATGACTGAAGGATTCAGTGGAGCTGAAATTGCAGCAGTTGCAAACAGAGCAGCTATTGCAGCTCTCAAAAAGTATGTTGGTGGCAAGGCACAAAATGTCAAAGACATCAAAATATCTCAACAAGAACTAATGGACGCAATTGACAAGGTAAAGCCTCGGAAAAAAGAGGCTCCGCTTGCTCAATCCATAAAATAGTCTAAATACTAAGGAAAACGAGACAAAACATGAAACTGTATCTTGACTTTGACCCCTGCCAAGAATGCAATACGATGATGGCAGAACTAAGTAGTCCTGAGATGCTATTTGCTGATCAAAAAACTCGAGCAGATGAATCTGCAAAGTTTCTCAGACACTTGACATACAATCACAACGAAGTAGTTCAAGCTGTTATGGATGATCTTCCAAAACAAAAAAGAGATCAAGAACCTGATTTCTACAAATAATCTTCTTTTTCATTATTAACAATCAGTAATCATATTCATATACAAAATTGTCCTAAACTTTATGATACAAATTGAAAATCAGTTTTCTTCTTGGTCTAGTTGCAATTACTGCTTTGATTAGCTTTACACCTTCATTTGCACAAGAAACTGAACAAGAACCTATACCTCCAGAAATTCCAGAACCCTCACCAGAACCTAAACCAATTCCATTACCAGAACCTGAGCCTGTTCCAGAACCATTTCCGGGAGAAACCGAATCAGAAAAAATCCAGAGATTAAATGAAGAAAATGAAAAACTAAAACAAGAAAACAAAAATCTTCAAGGCCAGATATCTACTCTAAAAAATGAAAAATCAGGACTGCAATCTCAGATATCACATTTACATGAAAGAATCAAAGACTTGGAAGAAATTACAATGGAGCAAATCCGTGTAATCATGGATTTGGTAAATAAACTAAAAGATGTGTTTTATGAAAAAATAAATTCTCCTACAATTGATATGTAGGGTTTTTTTGGATTTTCTACTCATCAAGCTTTAGTATTTTCTTAATCAAAACAGTTCTGTTTCTTATTGTAACATCACTAACTCCTGCTTCTACAGAGAATTTCTTTTGACTGACTTTCTCACCATTAAGTATACATGAAATGTATAATGAAGCAGCAGCTTGTGCTACTGGGTGCTTTCCAGCAGTTATTTCTTCTTTTTCACACCGCTTTAGTATTTCAAACGCTCCTCGTTTTGTCTTTTCTTTCAAATTCATGTTGTTTGAAATTTTTGAGATAAACGAGGAGGTGTCATATTGATTAAGATTCAATTCAAGCTTTCTGATTATGGTTCTTAGATCTCGGGAAAGTATTCTTCTTTCAACATTACCAGCTTCTGCAATATCATCTAATGTTCTAGGGATATTGTGTTCTCTACATGCTGCATATAATGAGGCTGAAATCAATGATGCCATTGTTCTACCTCGTGTCAATTTTGCACTAACAATTTTTCTGTAAATATAGGCAGCATTCTCTACTACATTGTCTGGTACTCCTAACTTTGTTTTCATTGAATGAAGCAAAGTGAAGGCCTTGCTCAAAGTAGCAGTTTTTCTTGATTTACTTCTTTGATCCCATGTTCGGAGCCTATTGAACTCGTATTTTGTTTTGCTTGATAATGCGTTTCCTGAAGAATCTTTATTGTTACCAATAACAGTTGATAATCCTTTGTCAAACATCGTTAGGGATGTTGCAGGACCTGTTCTTGCTTGTTTCATAAAGTCTTCCTGAGTGTAACCGTTGTTTTGATATGATGCGTCAGCTAAGTTTTGCACTAGAATAAGACCGCAACCCCCACAAACAATTTCTCCTCGTTCAGAATCTGTTATTGCAGGGTAGGTTTTGCAAGCGTCTAGTTCACACTTGACATCATAATCATTTGAATAATTTTTTACCACTGTTGACTTGTATTAGTGAACATGAAATAAAAAGAAATGGTTACAGGAAATTTTGTAATCAAAACTAATCTTTGCAAACAAAAAATTCCTTATCTTTTTACAAAAATCTGGTTTACAAAGATAATACGACATACATTGTATTAAATGTTAAAAATGAAAAAGAAATTTTTAAAAAATTATTTTTTGATTGATTCCAAAGAGTGACCACGATTTTGAATCATTTGTGTAACTGCTTCAACAGTATAATCAATTCCGTGTTCTTCTTCAAAATGATTTCTTAATTTCTCAATTGTACTGATAGATTTTTCTTCATCAATTTCATATTGACATTCAAAACCATAGTCTTCGCATCTTAGTTTGAGAGTCATTTAGTCTGAGAACCATATCAAACCTATAAAAACTATCGACCTGATTTCAAACAAAAAACGAAATTAGGTATTTTGAACCTAAAATCTCTCAAATAGCACTAATAACATCTGTTTCTATGAACAAAACATGAAAGGATTAGAGTTTGTTTTTCTAGCAGCTGGCTCTGTTTTTGGTGCATTTCTAAGATACAAAATGACAGAGTCTCCTTTACTTTTCAACACATTACCACTAAACGTTTTGATAGTAAATGTAATTGGCGCATTTATTCTTGGCGTGTTTGTTGTTTTATCTCAACAGTGGAATCTAGATGGAAGATATTCTCTTTTTGCAGCAGTAGGATTTTGTGGATCTCTAACAACAATGTCTTCATTTGCCCTAGATTCTAGTAACTTATTGGAAAATAATCAATATGGAACACTTGCAGCCAATATTCTTGCAAATGTGGGGCTCTCTATTGGTGCACTAATTGGAGGAAAATCCTTAATGAGTGCGATATTATCTAATTAATTAGAAATGGTTTACTCTTATCATGTTAGAAAATTTCAGACCATCTCCTTTGTTCAAGGTACTCATTGGTCGCAATCTGTAGGTGACAAAGGAATTTTATACAAATCACTAAAGGATCCATTTTCAAAATTAATTGTTCAAAGCAATGATTCAAAAAAACTATTTCATGTTCCAAAAGATAGAACTGTGATTGTTACAAATGATACAGTTCATTTTCTAGGCGAACTGGCCTAAATTATTTGAAGAATTGATCAACTTGATCTCTGTACTTTAATGCAATCTTTCCAAAATCTGAAAAATCTTCTACAGTTGGATTTTTCATTCTCATTGCATATTGATTTACAAATACAGACAATGCACTACCTATGATTAGGTTGTATACGCCATCAGCTACATTGTTTGAATATGGAAATGCAACTTTGATAAAAGGCAGATATGACTCTGTTTGAGATATCATTAACTTGATGTGTTTTTCAACAAAATCTTCAACGTCAGTAGGAATTGCCATATTTTCTCTTGTTTTGATTTCTTATAAGTAAATCTTGAATTCCATCTTTTTCAAACATGAAATTTAAGATCAATTTTAAATCCTTAGAAAAATTTTCGAAATTTATGGTATCAAAAAAACCATCTAAGAAAAGTACAGCCATATCTCCTTTCCTAACATCAAGTTGGTTTGACATTGACAAATCAATTGATAATCTAAAAAAGGAGATGGAAAAAGCATTTTCTTCATTCCCAACCATGTCCATGCCAAAAATGTCACAAACATCCTGTGATGTAATTGACGAAGGTAAACAATTTCGGGTAAAGATGGATGTTCCAGGAATAAAGAAAAATGAAATAAAACTGAATGTGACTGAGAATTCTCTTGAGGTTTCAGGAGAGCATAAAGAGGAATCTGAAGAAAAAAAGAAAAACTATCTCACCAAAGAGCGTAGTCAAGTTTCATACTATAGAACGCTTCCTCTTTCTGAAAATGTGGTTGCATCCAAAGTCAAGGCAAAACTAACTGATGGGGTGTTAGATATTACATTACCAAAATCTAAACCCACAAAAACCCAAAAGAAAAAATCAATCTCAGTTCAATAATTGTTTTTAACGATTATTTGAGATAGATACTTTTCTTTTCCTTTTCTGCTTCTGGGCAAACATCTTAGCTGTCTATTACAACATGGACAAGTTAATCCATCATATTCTACAAATACTTCACAATAATTGCATCTTTTTTGTCCAGCAGCGTATCTTCCAATTTGTGATGGCTTTAATGCTTTGTAGTCTTTACATTTGCCAATACAATAAGTCATCACTGAACCCTCAAATCATTCAAAGATAAAAGATTTGATTGCACTGCAACGCATATTTTTCATTTCTTCCAAATTGAATTTATAATACTAGTCTCCATTTTTGGCTATTGCATTATTTAGATGAAAAAGTGTTTGGAAAAATCACCACAAAAGAAATCATAGGTGCAGAACCACCTGTAACTCCTGATACTCAAGATATTTTAGAAAATGAACTCGCTACTCTTGTTTCAGAACTAGAATCTCAATCAAAAGAGGACCTTAAGAAACTCTTAGAGCAACAACAAGCTGCTGAAGCCCACGTGAATAGCAGACCTGGAGCAATGGCACTATCTCAACCCAAAATTCAGTTATTCACAAAATACAGCCAAAAATATATTCAAAGCATCAAAGAAAAGTTAGATTCTTAGACTTTTTTCTTTCTAGTGCGTTTTTTTGGTGACGTCCTTTTTCTTACCAATAATGAAATGATTGCACCTGCTGGAATCCCTATAATTGTTCCAAGACTAACATAGGGTGCAATAAAAAAATCTCCGACCCAAATTCCACCATCAGTTGTTAGTTCCATAAACGTCCTAGGTCGTAGTACTACTGAAACAGTTTGAGAATCTTCTTTTTGTTCTCCAACATCATCAGTATATTCTACAATAATCTGAAATGGTAATTTGTATTCTGTATTTACTTCTTCAGTTGGAGTGATGATTCGTGATGTTATTCCAACTGGAGTATTTTTTTCAATTTTAGAAAATGAATGCATTGTTTCACCCCTAAATTCAATATCTTTAGGAGGAATGATTTTGATTCTAACATCTGTAATGTCAATATCTTCAGATATTACTTCAACTTCAATTGGAAATTCTGCATTTGCAAAAATTGATTCTGGAGTCTTTGTGTGAATTGTTACGCTTGGATCTTCTTTTATTGTAATTGGTATTGCAATATCGTGAAAGAAGGGATCTTGTGGGGTTTCATTATTTGAAACTAGAATTTGGGAATACTTTATGTTAAGAAAATTAATTCCCGCACTGGCATCATTTGTGATTTTCAGATTAACATTTTCACCATATGATCCACCTTTGGCAAGTTTCTCAATTGTTACATTGTTTGGCTCTACAATTAATCCTGGAATGTCAGACAATGAAAATTCAAATGAAATATCTCGTTTTTCTTCCCAACCGTTATTTTTTACTAAAATTGATATGATTCCTTCCCTTCCAACTACTATCTCTTTAGGATGAGTAATCTCAATATCCATTCCTCCCTCAAGATTCTGAACTAGAGTTTCACCATGAATACTAGGTATCACAAAGACTAATCCAATTAGAAAAGGTACAACCCAGAACCGATTCATGCTTTTTTATTATCAGAACTGCATTATGACTATTCTGGGTAATTACAGGCTCAAAAATTACCAAAAATGACTTGTTGATTCATAAATACCACCAATCCTAGGATTCCAGAATCAATTATGGTAAGTAAAGCAAAAGAACTCTGTCCAAGATGTGCACAGGGAAAATTAGTAACTGATAATGAATCCGGAGAAATGTTTTGCTCCAAATGTGGTTTTGTGATTACTGAAAAATTACAAGAAGCAGGCCCTGAATGGCGTTCATTTACACAAGATGAACATGGAGATAGAGCAAGAGCAGGAGCTCCTACCTCATTGACAATGCATGACATGGGTCTTGCAACAATCATCAACCCAGTAAACAAAGATGCTTCTGGAAGACCACTAACAGCTTCAATGAAAAGCACCATTGAGAGATTAAGAACATGGGATAGCAGAAGCCAAGTTCATGAACCAGTTGATAGAAACTTTAGACAAGCATTTAGCGAATTAAATAGACTAAAAGACAAACTAGCAATTTCAGATGCAGTAATTGAAAAAGCAGCTTACATTTACAGAAAAGCCCTTGACAAGGGATTAGTTCGAGGTCGTTCCATTTCAGCACTAATGGCATCCGCACTTTATGCAGCATGTCGTGATACTGAAACTCCACGAAATCTCAAAGATGTAGAGCAAGCAGCAAACATCAAGAGAAAAGATATTGCAAGATGTTACAGATTACTAGTCAAAGAACTTGACTTGAAGATGCCAGTTACCGATTCAATTCAATGTGTTGCAAGAATTGCAAGTAGAATTGGAATTGCAGAAAAAACAAAAAGATACGCAGTCAAAGTTCTCAAAAAAGCACAAGAAAATGAAGTCTCAGCTGGAAAAGATCCAATGGGTCTAGCAGCTGCAGCATTATACCTATCATGTGTAAAAAATGGTGAGGATAAGACTCAGAGAGACATTGCCGAGGCTGCAAACGTGACTGAAGTCACTATCAGAAATAGGTACAAAGGACTCAAAGAGTCATTAGAACTCTAATTATTCTTGAGAATTTACCTTCCTTACAAATCCACCTTCTTTTGATTCATCAACAAGTTCTTCTGATTCATCTTGAGATGTTTCATCAGGTTCTTCAGGTGGTTTTACAAATCCACCCTTTACTGGATCAGGTGGTGGAATATTCTTTGATCTTCCCATTCCAATTGTTGTAATAATTACTGATGATAAAATAATGAAGAATATTATTTGTGGATAAGCTTCTGCATTTGGCAGACCCATTGTTATTGGATATGTTGCAAGTACGGCTGCTGCCAATCCTCTTGGAATCATAGAATTTGTAACAGCTTTATCTAATTTGGAAAATCTTTTCGTTAGTGTTACTTTTGCAACAATTCCTCTTCCAAAGAATACAGCAATTGTAATCAAAATTCCAAAAACCATGTATTCTATTTGTCCAAAACTTGCCATCAAACCAACAAATACAAAGAAGAATGCTCTTACCAAAAATGTGAGTTGGTTGTGAGTTGGATCATCAAGCTCGATTTTTGGTAATTTGAATCTGAGAATACGTGCAAGATGGTTTTTGTTTCCTAACATCAAACCAAACACTAGGGCAGTCAAAGCACCTGACTCTCCAAATGAGTTTGCCAAGAAGAACAGTACAAACAAAATTCCCAATGTGAGCATGTATGCATGTTGAGCATTTCCAAGCTTTGTTGATACATACATCCAAGGAATTCCTACACCGAATCCTAGAACTAGACCTACGACTACTGCCCTTCCAATAGTTTCTTGTAATATTTGCAAATCAAATGTTCCTGCAAGTATTGCCTCAAAGAGAATGAATGCTACTATTGTGGCCAAAATATCAGTTAATGCTGATTCAAAACTTAGCATTGACTTTGTTTCTTCTGAAATTTTGACATTTCTAACTAGTCCAAATACAATTGCAGAACTGCTTCCTCCTACTATCGACCCCAGCAGTATGCTTTCCAACCAAAGCCATCCGAGTGCATAATGAGCTGCAATAGAAATCATTGCAACTGATAAAATGAAACCAAGAATAGCCAGCGTTGATGAAAAATGAGCAGTCCTTATCACATGTTTGATATCTAAATTCAGTCCACCATCAAACATGATTATAATCAATGCAAGAGCTGCAAAGTATGGCACCACTTGAAGTACAGCTTCTGGTTGAATCAAACCAAGTACCGGACCTAAGATAACTCCTAGAACCATTAAAAATGCAACATCAGGAATTCCGGTTCTTTTGAAGAACGCTTCACCGGCAACTCCAAGAAATATGACTACACCAGCTGCAAGTAAAATTACATGAGCTGGAGCAATGAAACCGTCTTGAGTAGATAATGTTCCAACCGAATTCTGTATCTCTGCAAATTTTTCAAAAATAAAACTTGAATCAAAATCAGCTAGTGGAATTTCACTACTTTGCCCTCTAATCAAATTCAAAATAGACAAAATTATCGGATTCATTTATGACTGCATCCCTATATCTTCGGATAAAAATTAAACTAGATTTAGTTAATCATTTTAGGCTCAGTAGTTGATTTTAGATACACATTAAATCAACCATAATGTAATTTTCTTACTTGAGTGGTACTGAGACATTACGTGAAGATCATAAACAGATTAGACGATTAGAACAAGTCATCATAAAATGCTACACGGAACTTTACGCAGGAAAAGAAATTCCTTTCTCTGATATTGACAAAATTACATTAATTATTGAAGAATTTTTGGACTCTATTCATTATTCCAGAGAGGAAGATTCGTATTTTCCATGTGTTGCAACATATGATCATCTAAAACAAGAGATTAGAGGACTGTTAATTGAACACGAATTTTCTAGAAGGATTGCTTTACAAATCAAAAAACATCTCAAAAGATGGAAAGAAGGTGAAGATGCAAGAGAACCTGTTGCAAGATATCTAAAAACATATTCTGTCTATCTTATGGATCATATGAACAAGGAAGAAGACTTTTTTGATAAAGCAGAGGCTGAAGTTTTGACAAAAGAAGAGGAGATGGATATGTATGACCAATTTAGATCGGTTATGACAATTTCTAAAAAAATGGAAGATATGATTAAAGAAATTGAATATTTAGAAAATCAACCTTGGGTTCAAAATTAACGTAAGCTCTTTATGGGTAAATCAGAAATTTTTTGCATGAAACCTTTTGTTCTTTGGATGACTGGTCTTCCATGTTCAGGAAAGACTACCATCGTAAAAGACTTGCAAAAAGACATTCCAAATTTGGCAATGCTTGATGGAGACGAACTAAGAGAATGGTTTTCTCCAAAAGATTTCTCAAAAGCAGGACGTGATGAACACAACAAAAAAGTTGCACACTTGGCAAAACTATTACTAAAACACGGAGTTCCAAGTGCAGTTTCTCTAGTTTCACCATATCTTGAGAATAGAGAAAATGCTAGGAATATTGTTGATGCAGGTGATCAGTTTGCAGAATGCTATGTCAAATGTTCACTAGAAGAATGTGAGAAAAGAGATGTCAAAGGCATGTATGCCAAGGCAAGAAAAGGAGAAATCAAAGGATTTACAGGAATTGACGATCCTTACGAGGCTCCTGAAAAAGCAGATCTCATAGTTGATACAGAAAATGAATCACTTGATGATAGTGCAAACAAAGTAAAGGAATTTCTTAAATCAAGAAACCTACTCTAATTTTTTAAATTCATCAACTATTGTTTGATGAATAATTCCATTTGTAACCAGAATTCCATTTTGATGATGTACCTCCTTGTTGTTGTATGAAATCTCATTTCCTGACATATCTGTCATCTTTCCACCAGCCTCAGAAATTATACTATATGATGCAGCTGAATCCCACTCTTTCATTTTATTTGTGGTTGTGATGTATGCTTCAGCTTCCCCTGATGCAATTTTTCCTACCTTTAATGAGCTACCTATACTTGTAAAATCTTCTATACCTAATTTTTTGATGAACGATTTTTCCTTGTCTGATAGATGATGTCTTGAACCAACAGTTCTACATTTTGGAAGTTCTTCAGTTGAAGTTACTGAGATTTTTTTCCATTCTTCATTTGAAAATCTAAATGCACCCTTTCCTTCTTGTGCTGCAAATATTGTTTTTTCAGTTGGCCAGCCAATAACTCCTAGAACTGGTTTTTTATTTTTTACAAGAGCAATCATAACTGTAAATTCTCCAGTTTTATCAATAAAATCAGAAGTACCATCTAGAGGATCTACTATCCAAATTATCTCTTCAGATAATCTAGTTTGATCATCCTTATCTTCTTCCGATAAAATTTTGTGCTCTGTTTGAGCTAGGATTCCTTTGATTATCTCGTTACTTTTTAGATCCGCTTCAGTGATAGGCGAATCATCTTTTTTAGTAAACTCTTCAATTTCTCCACTGTAAATCTCTAAAATTGCATCTCCTGCTTCCTGTGCTGCCTTGATGGCAATATCTAATTCAGGAAGCTTGTCTGAAATTGGTATATCCTTCAAAATGTATTTCCTAAGTAGTAAGTTCTGGCTTTAATGTCCATATTACACCAAGTGCAATAAATGGAATAGAAATAATTCCAATAATTCCAAGAATTGTGAAAAATTGAGATTCTGAAACTAGTGGATTGTTAATAATCCAAGGAAGTGGTAATGAAACAATTATCCAAATAATTCCTAGTAATAAAATCAACTTTGCTTTTGCTTTTCTATCTTTCATCATAATTCACTCTTTTTGGGTGCTATTAAATTCATGTGAATTTATTTCGTTGATTCTCCCCCGTCCACTGCCAAAACTGCCCCTGTAGTCCATGACGCATCATCTGAGGCAAAATAAAGTACAGCCTTTGCAACTTCTTCAGGTTTTCCCATTCTGCCTAATGGGTGTTCTGCATCCATAAAGTCCCTGTCTTTTTGAGTTTTTACAAATGGTTTTGTCATGTCAGTATCTACTACTCCTGGACAAATACAATTGACTCTGATCCTATCTTTAGAATATTCCAGTGCCCAACATTTTGTAAGAACAATTAATGCTGCTTTTGTTGCAGAATATGCATCTGCATTAAATCCCTGATATGCTTTTAGCCCTGCATCTGATGAAATGTTAATTATTGAACCAGATGTTTTTTGTAAATGAGGAATTGCCTCTTTCGTAACCCTAAACTGTCCTGTAAGATTTACATCTAAAACTTGATCCCATTCTTCTTCTTCAATTTCATGCAATTTCTTTATTCTTGGAAAAACACCTGCATTGTTTACAAGAATATCTAACCTGCCAAATTTTTCCACAGTTTTTTTTACTGCATTTTTTACCTCGTCTGTTTTTCTAACATCAGCTACAACTGCAAATGAATTGGAAATCTGAGAAGATGCTTTATCTAATCTATCTTGATCTTTTCCAGTGATCACTACACTGGCACCATTTTCTGCTAAAACTTTTGCAGTGGCAAATCCAATTCCCCTACTTCCACCAGTTACTAGTGCAACTTTTCCTGTTAAACTCAATAGCTTTTACAAAAAAATTCGTAATTTATAGATCGATTTTTGGGAAATAGGAATAAAATATTTCAATAATTAATAAAATTATTTGAAATTTATTAGATTAACTCTTAAATACTTAAAGTTCCTATAATAATTAATGCCGATGGATATAATTCCTATCGACTAAAATCGCGTAACCCCGCAGAACGATAAAGGCAATCAGGCGCTTAGGTCGTTTGAAAATGAGAGGGAATCTCTCAAAGTTCTGCAACGAAGGGGATTACGCCTCTTTTAATTTTGTAAAATATCTACAGATACCGAACCCATCACATTTCCATTTGGATTGATGATGATTATCAATTGTTGATTTTCTGAAACTGTAATCTCTTTTTGTCCTAGATATTCCCATGTGTAATATTCAGAAATTCCTGTTTGATGTAGAGTATTTTTTAGGTTAAAATCTTCAGAAAAATCTAACTCTGCCCCATTTAACGAAATTGATAACGTTTCAGGACTACTACCATTTGGAACGAATCTGAAATAATATTCTCCTTCAGAAATTAAAAATGAATCAGAGTAAATTCCATTTTCATATAATTGAGGATCTGCCAATGTCACATGAAAGACAACACTATCATCTTTCTCAGATGAATCCAAAGACATTACTGCAAAAAATCCTATAACTGCTACAATTGGAATGATGATTATTTTCTTATTCACAGAATCAATTTGAGAATTCCATTATAAAAATAAATTTCTAATTTTCCCTTATCTTTTTTGTTAGTTCTTCTATTTTTTCAAGTTGCTCTAAAATCCATGAATCATTTATCAAATCCATTATTTCCTCCATCTTGAATAATTTTGGAGTAGTCATTCCTTCTTCAAAATCATATAATTTGATAACTCTATTTTTAACATTTTCAGATTCTATCTTTTTATTTTGTGCAAAATTATGTGCAAAGTCATTCCTAATTTCTCTAATCTCATTTAGCTTTTGTTGAATCTTTACTCGTGTTTTTTCATCAATTGCTTTTTTGAAATCTTTATGATTTTTCATTATTCGAGATATCCAAACTATCTTTGTTCCAAATGAAGCAGTTCTATCCTCATCAAATACTGTTTTTGCCCACAGTGGAAAATCATTCTTGTCTCTCAAAAATAGGTCAGAAATTATTACAGTAAGTGTTGTATCGAGGACTGAAACATAGCTAAGAAAATTGCCTCGGATACGAT
>JBHITY010000008.1:0-16006 GCA_042138585.1 Candidatus Nitrosopumilus sp. | reverse complement strand
AAAATCCTAATCAAAACAAATCAAAAGGCAAAAATCCTAATCAAAACAAATCAAAAGGCAAAAATCCTAATCAAAACAAATCAAAAGGCAAAAATCCTAATCAAAACAAATCAAAAGGCAAAAATCCTAATCAAAACAAATCAAAAGGCAAAAATCCTAATCAAAACAAATCAAACAACCCACAAAACAAACCTCAACCAAAAAAGAACTAATTCATCCATTAATCTTTGATAGATGAATGTGTGCAATTTTCCATGTTGGTTGCTTTACTAAAACAAAAGTTGCTCTTCCCTGAATCTCCATATGTTCACCTGTGTATGCTTTAGTGTCTACCAACATTCCTTTTTGATTTAATTCCATTGCAACAACAGCTGAATCTCCAAAGATGCTGATTTTTGGATTCTTTATTTCATAACTGTAGTCAGAAATACTAACAAACTTGAGCTCTTCTAATTCTATGGTGTTTTGATAATCTTTTAGATCATATGGCGGAAGATCACTGAAACTAGAAAACTTTGGGTCGTTTAGATGAATATCTCTTAGAATTGCTGTATCCTTTGTTATCCCTGCTTGGAACAATGATTCAATCACATTGATGATCTCTTCGTTATCTGACAAAACCGTATTTTCGAATATGAAAATTATCAGTTTAAGTCTTCTGTACCTTTTTTGGCAAAACTACGATTATTCGTCAGATAATCTTTATTAATTATAGATTGATTGTTTTTTTGATTTCAATGAGCACAAGATTAACGATAACATTTGGCAAAGAATTGCCAGTTGTCCTACTAACACTGTAAAGTGTGCTCAAAATTTTAACACATTAAAATTATGGAGAGAAATTTGATGAATAATATGGAAAATATGATTGGTGCAAAGGCCTTGATGACGGCAATGGAAAAAGAAGGCGTCAAGGAAGTATTTGGTTTACCGGGAGGTGCAAATCTTCCAATGTATGATGAATTTGCTAGATGTAATATTAGACACATTTTGACAAGACATGAGCAATCTGCAGCCCATATGGCTGATGGATTTGGTAGAGTAAGCAGAAAACCTGGAGTATGTTTTGCAACATCTGGACCCGGCGCAACCAATATTCTAACAGGTATTGCAACAGCTCAAGCTGACTCTGCACCAATGGTGGCAGTTACTGGACAAGTTCCTACACCTATGATTGGTAAAGATGCATTTCAAGAAAGTGATATTATTGGAATGGCAAACCCTGTGGTAAAATATGCATTTCAACCAAGACATGCTTCAGAAATTCCTGAAGTTGTAAAGAAAGGATTTTTCATTGCACAAACTGGAAGACCTGGACCTGTCTTAATTGACATTCCAAAAGATGTACAGCAAAACGAAGCTGAAATGATTTTCCCTGATGAATTTAAAATTCGAGGTTATCATCCATGGGCTGATCCTGATATTGTTGCAGTTGAAAAAGCAATTGATATGTTACTTCATTCACAAAAACCTGTAATCTTAGCTGGTGGCGGTACGATTATCTCATCAGCTTTTGCTGAATTGCAAGCTGTTGCTGAAGCATTAATGCTTCCTGTAGTAACTACCTTCAAAGGAAAAGGTGCATTCCCTGAAAATCATCCTTTGTCATTGGGTCCTATTGGAATGCATGGACATGCAGAAGCAAACAAGATCATGACTGAAGCTGATTGTGTTTTAGCGATAGGAACTCGATTCTCTGATAGGTCTGTCGGAACTTTTGAAGACTTCGAAAAAAATCTAAAGATTATTCATATGGATGTAGACCCTGCAGAGATTGGCAAAAACCAAACGGCACAACTTGCAGTAGTCGGTGATGTACAGATGAATCTCAGAATTATGGTAAAATTACTTTTACAAAAAGCAATCAAAAAGACTGAAGATACTCCTTGGGTAAAACACGTAAAAGAAACCAAAGCCTATTGGCAAGAAAATTTGAAACTTCATCCAGGCGAAATGGGTGCAGCTAAAATTTTACGTAAACTCCGAGAAATATTACCTAAAGAATCAATCATCACAACTGAAGTGGGTCAACACCAAATGTGGGCATCATTATTCTATGATGTAATTCAACCTGGTACCTTCTTTAGCTCTACTGGACTTGGTACTATGGGTTGGGGATTTCCAGCTTCAATTGGTGCAAAAGTAGCAAAACCTGATGTTCCTGTTGTAGATATTGCTGGTGATGGAAGTTTTGCAATGACAGAAAACTCTCTTGCAACTGCAGTGTTAGAAGACATTCCAGTAATTGTATTTGTATTAAACAACTTTACATTGGGAATGGTAGCTCAATGGCAAAGAACCTTCTATGACAGAAGAATGATTGGTGTAGACCAAGGAAAATATTGTCCTGATTATGTTAAATTAGCAGAATCTTATGGAGCACAAGGAATACGTGCACAGTCAATGGATGAACTTGATAAAGCAATCAGAGATGCATTGAGCAGTGATGTTGCAACAGTAATTGACATCCCAATTGATCCTGAAGAAGATGTATTACCATTTGTTGCACCTGGAACTTCGCTTAAGGATATGATCTTACCATCATAGTGATTAACAATGTGGGCAATTCTTTCTATTTTAGTTGAAAACAAACCTGGAATCTTATTCAAGGTAACACACCTCTTTCGTGCAAGAGATTTCAACATTGATAGTATATCCGTAGGTGTTACTGAAAACCCTGAATATTCCAAAATGACCATCACTACTTTTGGGGATGAAAGGCAGATAGACCAAATTGTAAAGCAACTTGATAAAATGATTGATACTGTAAGAGTAGAGCGTTTAGATGAGCACAAAACTGTCTATAGAGAACTTAGTATTTTTAAGATTAAACTAAGTAATGCTAATGATAGTATGGAGGTAAACAAATTGGCCAATGCATATGGAGGAAAAGTACATGATGTCAAAAAGGACTCTATCATGGTAGAATTAACTGCAACTCCTGATCAAATCAAGGCATTTGAAGAATTAGCAAAACCATTTGGAATTATTGATGTTGCAAGAACTGGAGTTGCCGCCTTACAAAGGAGTGGCGCTGAATGAAAGTTAGAATATTTGATACAACACTAAGAGACGGAGAACAAACAATTGGTGTCTCTTTATCACCCGAACAAAAATTATCCATTGCAAAAAAACTTGACGAGTTAGGAGTAGACGCAATAGAAGCAGGCTTCCCTGTAATTTCTGACGGTGAATTAAAAGCAGTAAAGATGATTACTTCTGAAGGATTATCTTGTGAGATTGCTGGATTGACAAGAACTATCAAAAAAGATATTGATGCTGCAGTCGATGCTGGATTAAATTACATCCATACATTCATTGCAACTTCTGACATTCACTTGGAACACAAACTTCAGATGACTAGAGAACAAGCACTTGAAAAAGCAATTGAAGCAGTTGAATATGGAAAATCTCGAGGACTTCAAGTAGAATTTTCTGCTGAGGATGCATCAAGAACTGATAGAGAATTTTTGAAAAAAGTATTTGGTGAAGTTGCAAAAGCAGGTGCTGATAGAGTAAACATTCCTGACACTGTTGGTTATTCTACTCCTGAATATATGGCACAAATTACAAAAGACACAATCGAAGCTACAAAACTTCCTGTTAGTGTTCACTGCCATAATGACTTTGGATTAGCTGTTGCAAATTCTCTAGCTGGAATTCATGCAGGTGCTGCATGTGCTCATGTTACAATTAATGGCATTGGTGAAAGAGCCGGTAATGCTTCTTTAGAGGAACTCGCTATGGCACTCAAATGCTTACCATATGACCAAAAATATGAGACAAATATCAAATCTGAGTTAATTTATGATGTTTCTAGGTTCATCTCAAAGACTGTAGGCATAATTGTTCAACCTAACAAGGCAATTGTTGGTGCAAATGCATTTGGCCATGAATCTGGAATTCACACTCATGGTGTGTTGAATAATCCACTCACCTACGAGCCAATCAGCCCTGAACTTGTTGGAAGAAAAAGATGGCTTCAAGTTGGAAAACATGCTGGTGTTCATGGAATGAATGCAATGTTGGCCGAGTATGGTGTAAAACCAAATGAAGAACAATCAAAACAAATCTTAGACAAAGTCAAAGTTATCGGTGATCAAGGAAAACAACTCACCGATGTGGAATTACTTTCAATTGCAAGTGAAGTCATGGGAGAAAAAGATCTTAAACGTATTGTACAATTAACTGGATTTTCAGTATCTACTGGAATTGGAACAATGCCATATGCATTTGTAAAATTAAATGTAGATGGTGAGGATCATGTTGGAACTGATTATGGTGTAGGTCCAGTTGATGCAGCCCTTAATGCTATCCAAAAAGTTACTGGAAAACTTTCTGAAATCCGAATCAAAGATTATGGATTAGCATCCATTTCTGGAGGTTCTGGTGCATTATGTGAGGTTACTGTAAAAGTCGAAGATGCATTAGGAAACAAAGTTTCAGCAAAATCTGTCGGTGAAGATATTGTCACTACTTCAGTCAAAGCAGTTATTGATGCAATTAACAGAATTATGCTCAAAAAATTACTTCAAGAAAAACAGATAAGTTAATCTCAAAACTCTGATAAAGTGATTCTATGTACAAAATATCCTTAATTACTGGTGATGGAATTGGTCCAGAATTATCAGAATCTGCAATTTCAGTACTTAACACAATTAATGATAAACTTGATTTGAAATTTGATATCACAAAATTATCTGCTGGCGATAAGGCATTAGAAAATACTGGAAAAGCACTCCCAGATGAAACTGTTAGCGCAATAAAACAATCTGATGCCTGTATGAAGGCACCTGTTGGAGAAAGTGCTGCTGATGTGATTGTAGTTTTGAGGAGAATGCTTGATCTTTATGCCAATATCCGACCTGCAAAATCTTACCCTCATATGCCTGCCTTGCGCGATGATATTGATATGGTAATTGTTCGAGAAAATACTGAGGATCTTTATACTGGAAAAGAATTCAGTTTGGGCGATTCTGCAGTAGCTTTGAGAATTATCTCTGAAAATGCATCTAAGAGAATTGCAAAATATGCATTTGAAACTGCAAAACAGAGAAATTCAAAGAAAAAGGTTACATGTGTTCATAAATCAAATGTGATGCGAATCACTGATGGATTATTTGCAAAAGCATGCACTGAAGTTTCAAAAGATTATCCTGATATCAAATTCGAAGAGATGTATGTTGATGCATGTGCAATGAACTTGATTCGTCAACCCCAGGAATTCGATGTTGTAGTTACAACTAATCTATTTGGAGATATTTTGTCTGATGAATCCTCTCAAGTAGTTGGCGGATTGGGAATGGCTCCAGCTGCTAACATTGGTGATCACTTTGCATTGTTTGAACCCGTTCATGGAGCTGCATTTGATATTGCAGGACAAAATATTGCAAACCCATCTTCATTCTTACTTTCAATCAAAATGATGCTTGATTGGCTTGGAAGAAAACACAATGACTCAAAATGCTTTGAAGTAGGACAAAAATTGGAATCTACAATATTTGATTTAGTAAAGACTGGAGTAAAAACAAAAGATATTGGTGGAGATAAAACTACGTCTGAGTTTACAAAACAAATAACTGACAATCTCTAATCTTTTCTTTTCTTGATATCTGATTTTGGCGGATTTAGTGACCAAAAGAACATAGCCAAACATACAGGAATCAAAATTAAAATTGCTGCAACAACTGAGATGATGTAAAATCCTCCTTCTAATCCGGGCAAAAATGGCCCTGGAAACACTGCATAAAACCACAAAAATCCAATGAATATGAAGACTAGTTTGTTTTTTCTAATGAGTTGTTTTGGAGTTAGTTTTCTTTTGTGGATATAACATTCCTTGCAACGAGTTCTGTCATCTATCATACATGATGTGCAACAATTTTTCTCACAAAAATAACAAACTCTGTCTCCAAAATTTGATCCACAAAAATCACATTTGTACACTAGAGTAGATCCATTTCTTTGGATTTATCTCTTTTTCAAATTCCCAATTTTTATTAATCACATTTTTTATGAAACATTAATGGTAAAATGCTGTATCTGTAAACTTGTAGAAGGTACTCTCAAAATTAAAGAAGGTAACCCAAAATACAAAGGAAAACCTATCTGTAAAGAATGTCAGGGTTATCGTAAACTATTGCTTGAAACAAAATGATCTATTCTGATTTTGGCTTGTTCTTTTCTGCCCATTCTTCATACATTTTGATTAACTCATCAACATCTTTTCCATCTTCAGAATATGTTACAATCACTCCAAAGTTTCCTTTCTTATCGTGACCTCTTGCAAAATATCCCCAAAAAGAATCTGGCAGTTTTTGAAAACTACTTGAATCATGTGAAACTCCAATCAAATTATTTCCTATGACTTCAACGACTTTTTTTGCATCTTCTTGTTCTATCATAGACTAGTCTAATTTTATTAGAATAAAAATCTGAATGATTATGGACTTAGTCTGTCAGGATCTCTTGGATACAGTACCACTTCACGAACATTGTCGATTCCAATTAGTGTAGTCATCAATCTATCTAATCCCATTCCCCATCCTGAATGTGGAGGCATTCCCCAATCAAATGCTTTAAGATGGTCAGTAAATTGTGCAGGGTCTAAATCTTGTTCTTTTAGTCTTGCCTTTAGCATCTCTGGATTGTGAAGTCTAGTTCCTCCCGAAGACAATTCTAAATATCCATACTGCAAGTCAAATGAGCGTGATAGTTCTGGGTCTTCATCTTTTTCTCTAATGTAAAATGGTTTTAGCTTCATAGGCCAGTCAGTCAAAAAGAAAAATCCTGGATGATTATTTCCAATTATTCTAAGATGAGAATCAAGCAAATCGTCTCCAAATTCTACCTTTTCTCCTGCACTCTTTAGTTCATCAATACATTGATTGTATGTAATTCTCTCAAATGGTGATTTTGGAACCTCAATTGTATGGCCAATTACTTCTTGCTCTTTTTTACAATTTTCTGCAGTAAACTTGTACACTTCCATTACTAGTGACTCTAAAACATCCATGACATCGTTGTAATCCATGAATGCGGCTTCAATGTCGATACTGGTAAACTCACTAAGGTGTCTTCCTGTGTGAGAGTTTTCTGCTCTGTAAAAGTTTGAAATCTCAAATACTCTTTCTAACCCAATTGTCATCTGCTCTTTGTATAGTTGTGGGCTTTGT
The DNA here is from genome assembly GCA_042138585.1 of Candidatus Nitrosopumilus sp. GTDB lineage: Archaea > Thermoproteota > Nitrososphaeria > Nitrososphaerales > Nitrosopumilaceae > Nitrosopumilus. The sequence continues at coordinate 8,831 of JBHITY010000008.1, read as the reverse complement.
GCCAAGTATGCTTTCCTGCCAAAATATTCCAATGAAAAGAGATTTGCTCCTCCTTCACTTGCACTACCTATAATTTTTGGTGTAGTAATTTCTATGAATTTTTTCTCTGTTAGTGTTTTTCTTAATGATTGTAAAACATGGTGTCTTAATTTGAAAATTGATGCTGTTTTTTGATTTCTCATATCTAATGCACGATGATTTAGTCTTGTGTCAATATTGCTCTCTACTCTTCCAATAGGATCCACAGGTAATGGGTGAATTGCTTTTCCTAACACTTCAATTTCATCGGCTTTGATTTCAAATGCAAAATCTCTTGCTTTGGTCTCTTGTACAATTCCTTTGACACTTACTACACTTTGACGATTAATTTCCCCCAAGTTGTCATTTAATTCTCCTTTTACAATTACTTGAGAAATTCCAGACACATCACGTAATGTGATAAATGACATTTTTCCTAATTTTCTTAAATCTTCAATCCATCCGCCTAAAACAACTTCTTTTCCAATGAGTTCTGATGTAAGTTCTGCAATGTCGTGGGTTTTTACAAAGACCATTATTTCCTACCTTTATCCTCAAATTCTATCTCAATGTCAAGGTTTCGGGCATTTTTTACAATCTCGACTACTTTTTCAGTATCTATAGGGAATTTAGGCGTCCATTTACCTGACACCACTGCTTTTGTCTTTTGAACTCCTCCTGGTGCCCAAACTGAATTGATTGAAAGGATTTTGGTTGGAAAGAACAGATCTTCTATGAATTTTTTATCTGTCTCATCTGCCTCTACAAGCCAAATTTTGCCTTTGAACTGGTCTTGGAGTAGTCTGTATAATGTCCTGCTTTGTCTAATAATCATAATGTCATTTTTTGCCAAAGACAACACAAAATTTCCTTCAAATTCCTTGCATGAATACAGTGTAAAATTTTCAATTTCATTATTTGATTTTGCTACTTTGGCTAGAACTATTGCAGCATCAACATCTGCCTGTGTTAATTCACCTGATTCAACCTTATTTTCACACTGAGGACATAGAATTGCATTTTTTGCATCAAAGCCACATATTGGTAATTTCATTTGAATCGCTTTTTACATTCTAACAGAGTTGTTTATATCCCTTAGTGCAAAACAAAAATTCTAGTTTGGATGTAACAAATCATGGGATTCCTAGTTGTTGATGGATTAACATCTAGATACGATTCTTCCAAGGGTCCTGTATATGCTGTAGATGATGTAAATTTTTCTCTTGATGATGGTGAATCAATAGGAATTGCAGGTGAGAGCGCATGTGGAAAAAGTACTTTGGGATTATCCATTATTCGAATGCTTTCTGGTGGAAAAACACAAGGCAAGATTATCCTAAATGATGAATCCATTTTAGAAATTGATGAAACTGAATTTAATGAGAATTATCGATGGAAGAAAATTTCTATGGTATTTCAAGGTGCAATGAATTCACTTGATCCTGTTTTTACAATTAATGAGCAATTTCTTGAGATTCTAAAACAACATAATTTTGAAGGTAACTCAAAACAGATAATCTCTGATGCAATGAATTCTGTAAACCTTGATGAAAATGTTCTAAAAAAATATCCTCATGAACTTAGTGGTGGAATGAAACAAAGGGTTGTTATTGCCATGGCATTATTATTAAAACCAAAATTTGTCATAGCTGATGAGCCCACCACTGCACTTGATGTCTTAATTCAGGCTCAAATCATCAATCTTTTGAAGTCTCTAAAGAAATCCGGCATGTCATTTATGCTCATCACGCACGATTTGGCAGTATTGTCTGAGATTGCTGATAAAATTGGCATAATGTATGGTGGGCAAATAATTGAATTTGGTTCTTCAGAAGAAATTTACAATAATCCAAAACACCCGTACACTCAAGGACTCTTAAAATCAATTCCTACACTAAAAGGAAATAAACCCACATACATCAAAGGAATTCCTCCCAGCTTACTTGATGCACCTACACAATGCAGATTCATTGATAGATGTCCACTGGTTGTTGAAAAATGCAAACAACTCCCACCTAAATTTAAAACAGAAACTGGCTATGTTCGATGTTGGTTATATGAGGATAAATAATTTATTTTGATTTAAGATACTCTTTGTCAATTTTTTCTAAATACACTTCTTGAATTTGCGTTATTTCTCTTTGAGTTGTATTTTTACAAATCATTTTGGCATATTTTATCAAGTCTGAATTTTCTTGTGTTTTTTCAAATTCTTCTATTTTTCTAAAAGATTCCTGCTCAAATTTCATTACTTCTCTTAACTCCTTTCCTATTTCTTCGGCACTCATTTTTTTGTAATCTTTAGAATTTGATTTTCTAAAACTAATATCATCAATTAATTTTTGAATCTCATCAGGTTCATCCATGTTATTACATGTTCAAAGTTATACAAAAAAGTTAATCTTGATTTTCTTTTTTATGCTCTAAAACATGTTTTAATCCATCTGTCATACTGAGTGAATCTAAATCAATTTCACAATATGGGCACTTCAATTTCTAAGAATACTTCTTTACAATTGGTAGACATGCATCAATGATTCTGAGCATTTCTGATCTGATGACTTTTTTATCAATTGATATCCAAACTCTTTGCTTTTTAATAGCAAATGATATGGTCTGAACTTTCTTTCGTTCTTCCCATACAAACTCGATTTCACCTAGATTTTTATCAAAAAACCCTTCCAAATCAGTTTTGATGGCAATATGTGAGAACTGATACTGGGTATTTTTTTCATTCAATAAAGGCACTAAATCTTCTCTTCTTTTGTATGCTAATAACTCACCACTTTCACCTATTACACCTACAAATCTGATGTATGGGCTAATTGTTGCTATTGTATCACAAATATCTCTACATTCTTTTTCTTTCATTTACTGGAGTTGCTAAAATATGATATTTTAATGATTGTTACATTCTCTGATCTAGTTTTAATTAAATAATACGGGAAAACAGTCTGAATAGTGGATTTTGTTGATCTTTTTCCATTTGCCCCTGAAGTGGGCTATCTCAGCTTAGCACTTGTTAATTTTTTTGGCTCGCTTGTTCCATTTGTCCCATTACCTGGTTTCTTATTATTAGCGACAATGTCAGTTGGTGATCAATTTGACTTGCATGTCTTGGCAATTTTATCTGCAGTTACTGCAACTGTTGCAAAACAAATCATATTCTATGTAAGTTATGGTGGACGAAAAATTATCAATGAGAAAACACGAAAAAGAATGAGACCTTTTGAGAGATTGGTAAAAAGATATGGTGCAGGTGCGGCATTCTTTGCAGCTGCGACACCAATTCCTGATGATTTAGTCTACGTTCCATTAGGACTAGCAAAGTATAACCCAAGACGATTCTTTATTGCAACACTAACTGGAAAATTTGTTCTAAGTTATACCATTGTTTTTGTTTCTCATTATCTTGGATTGTCATTAGTTGAACCATTTTTAGAAAATATTGATGATGCTACCCCTGTTTACATTGGGATTGTTATTTTTGGAGCAATGATGACTTCGGTTGTTGTTTTACTTTTGAGATTGGATTGGCAGAAAATCCTTGGTAAATTTGCCCCTTGGACTCTAGATGAGAACAACAAAGACTAGATACTTATTTTAAAATTCCACAACTTGTCTGTTGCCTGCTTTATTCCTATTCTAGGGGATGAAACAATATTTTTTGTCTTAATTCCCTCTGTGATGTACAACTTTGGATTCTTTGTTAAATCCAATCCATAATGTTCTTTTGTAATTTCCATAGCCTGAGTTAATTTTGCAGGACCATTTGTAAGATCTTTCAAATCTTTTTTGTTTCTATTTTCTTGCATTTTTTTTAATCCTTTTTCTGGTTCTATTGCACGAATCAAAACTGCCCCTGCAGCAACTTTTGGATTTTTGGCTACTACGTTAAAGCAGTAATACATTCCGTATGTGAAATAGACGTATGCCCTTCCAACATCTCCAAACATTGCCTTGTTTCTGTCAGTGATTTTTCTATGAGCATGACTTGCGGGATCGTCTTTGTGTCTATAGGCTTCTGTCTCTGTAATGATTCCTGAAATCTCGGTTCTTCCAATTTTTCTAACAATCCTTTTTCCTAACAGATTTTTTGCAACAGTTACTGTATCTTGTTGATAGAATTTTCTAGGAAGAGTATTCAATATCTATAGAAACTGTTCTGTCATTTTTTAATTCTCTGATTAAATCAAATAGTTTTACGATATCGTTGTTTAACGTTGAGATTAATTCTTGATTGTATATGGTTGCAGCAGGATGGATTGTCAGAAAATACAGTTGATTGTCTTTTCGTACTAGTTTTCCTCTAAATTTTGTAATTTCAGAACCTCCTAACACAGAATTAAATGCTGTATTTCCTAATATACAAATAATTTTTGGTTTGATTATTGAAATTTCATTTTTTAGATATTCTTTACAAGTGTCTCTTTCTGTTGTATTTGGTACTCTGTTGTTAGGAGGCCTGCATTTTACAACATTTGTAATGTATACTTCTTCCCTAGATACCCCTGCCCCTTCAAGTGCTGCAGAAAGCTTTTTTCCTGCTGCGCCTACAAATGGCTCTCCATGCTTGTCCTCATTTCTGCCTGGGGCTTCTCCTACAAATATCACATCTGATTGAAAATTACCTTTTCCTGGAACTGAATTTGTTCTTGTTTGACACAGATCACACTTTGTGCATTCTACCACATTTTGTTTTATTGTTTCTAGTTGATTCATCTAATTCACACTCTTTACTGTTGCAACTCCTCTAATTGATGGACCACCATTTCCCATAATCATTGATTGCATTGGGTCTCCTTTTCCACAATTAGTAATTGGTCTAACTGTAAAGTCATTTCCACATGCATCAATTGAATCAAAAAATTCTGGTGCAGTTCCCATGACAATAACGTCTCTGAGCAAATCTGTTACTTCGCCATTTTCAATTTTTTGTGCATATTGGCAAGAAATACTCCAATTGTATCGTTTCATATCAATTGATGGAATTTTCATATTTGAAATTAGATATCCATTTTTTACTTCCTTTATCATTTCATTTACATTCCAATCTCCATTTCCAATACATGTACATGCCATTCGAATTAACGGCATGAATCGATAGTTTGTTGCTCTCATGTTTCCTGTGGGAATTGCATTGAATATTTCACCTGTCTCTCTATTTTGCATATGATTTTTCAAAATTCCTTCTTCGACTAGAGTCGTTCTTTTTGTCTCAACTCCTTCATCATCAAAGAAATACCATCCCAAACTTTCTTCTATTGTTGGATCATCAAAGACGTTTAGATTTTCAGAACCAATTTTTTCTCCAATCTTTCCTTTCCACCATGCTCCTCCGGCCCATGCCATCTCTTTTCCCAAAACCCTATCTGCCTCTGATGGATGACCTAAAATTTCATGCGTAAGTAGCGAAACAAAATCAGGATTCATTACTACTGTTGCTTTTTCTTCTTTTGCTGGCTTTGCCGCTAATAATTCTGATGCTTTTTTAGCAATGTCCTGTGCACTGTTATGGGCTCTGTTGTCTTTTGTTATTTCTTCCATTCCTCCTCTTCCACCTTCTGTAATGTTTACTGATTGAGTTAATCCTGATTCATGTGCTGTTGCAATCATATCAATTACAACATCTGAAAAATTTTGTAAAATTTCTGAACCCTCACTGTTTCTAAAATATTTTGAATTATTTGTATACCATGGATTTACAACTGATTTGATAATTTTTGGTGTATTTGAAATAATTTTGTTGCACTCTGTTCCAATTCTGATTAATTTCTCCAAATCTGGTTTTTCTAGAACTTTATAGTCTATCTTTTTCTTTATGATGTCATTTGGATGCAATCTGAATTTTTCTTTTTTATTTTTTGCATAATGTACAGAATTTTTAATCAATTCTTCAACTGCATTTTTGATTTCTTCTTTTGTTTTTGGATTTGTAATTGAACAAAAACTCCATGTTCCATCTTTCACTAGTCTAATCCCTATTCCTACATCATTAATTGATCTTACATGTTCTGTTTCACCATTTTCAATTAATACTGATTTTCTTTCTTGCTCTTCTGCTCTTGCATCGCAATATTGAACACCCAAGTCAACTGAATATTTTATTGCATAGTCTGCCAATTCTTGTAAATGCGTATCCATACGCTATGAAACTTGGAGGTATTCCTAAGTCTTCTGGTCTCTATCTGTTTGAAATAGCTGGCATGGTAAAGTAGTACTCATCCTCAAACTCATAGTCTTTTTTTCCCTCTTTACGTAAGAATTCAAAGTACTGAGTGCAATTTTTGTAAAAATCCCTGTTTTTTTCGTGCTCATCCATGCTACATATTGTCAAATTGGCATTTTTTGAGGAGAGTGAGTGATTTTAGTTCTCAGAGCTTGTTTTCTTTAAGCAGAACCTATTGGGCTTCTTGGTTGATCACTAGAGCCCCCTTTTGGTAGAGTTAGTGTAAATGTAGCGCCCTGATTTGAAGAACTTGTGACTGTGATCTGTCCCCCATGAATGTCTACTATTCCCTTACAAATTGCCAGACCTAAACCACTTCCTCCAGTTTCTCTTGTTAGTGTCGCATCTACTTGGTAGAACTTTTTGAATAGATCTTTTTGCTTCTCTAATGGAATTCCAATTCCGTTATCTATTATGTTGATTTTAATCTCTGTTGGTAAATCTTCCATTGTTACTTGGATTTTACCTGTATTTGGTGAAACTGCACTTAAACTATTTTTGATCAAATTTGTTATGACTTGTCTAATTCTATCAGAATCATGGTTAATCACTATGTCTTTAGTGTTTGAAGTCAATTCAATGTTGTTTCTTTCTGCCTCTGGTAATAGTGCATTTACTGAACTGCACACTGTATCATTGATGTTTTTGACTTCTTTTTTCATTCTCAATTGACCCAACTCTAGTTTTTGAGCATCAAGCAGGTCTGAAATAATTCCTAATAGTGTTTCAGAACTATTTTTGATAATTACAATTCTTTCTTTTTGTTTTGCTGTGAGTTTTCCCAAGTGCTCACTAAGTAAAATGTCTGCATATCCTTGAATTGGAACAAGTGGCGTTTTCAACTCATGTGTAATCATTGCTAGGAATTCATCTTTTGCAATGTCTGTTTGTCTTGCCTCCTCCTCTTTCTCTTTAATGGTATCAGACATTATGTTAAAGTTGGATACCAGTTCTCCCACTTCGTCCGAACTTGAATATTCTATTTTTTCTCCATATACTCCTTCCTTTACTTTGGAAATTGCACGTGTAATAGTTTCAAGAGGAGACATTGATTGTCTGACAACAAATACTACAATTGCAAAAACCGCAATATTCACTGCCAATAGTCCCTGAACTATTCCTTCCCCTGAATTACTCTCTGAAATTAACTTTTCACTCCATGATTCCACTACATGATCAATATGTTCAAACAAAACAAGTTTTTCATCAATCATCTCATTTTTTGCAATATTGAAATCAGGAGACAACAGTGCTCTCTCTTCTAGAATTTGAATTCTAATCTGGATTGACTCCCACAATGGTTCTAATTCTCGTAAAGTGCTAGAATTCTCTCTTGGAATTATCTCCAAATCTCCATGCACTTCTCCTACACTATTGACATCTAACCCCAATGTTGGGATGCCCAGTAATTTTCTGAGTCCAATCTCAAACTCTAATTTTTTCTCTTTAAGAACTTCTTGTGAGTTTCCCTCTTCTCCAATTGAAATTAACAAAGTCTGCTGACCAATTATTCTTGCATTTTCTGCTAGTTTTTCTGAAATTTTCTTATGTTCATTGAAATTCCTATCTAATGGTTCTAATTCATCGACTAATTGGTCTGTAAGTAATACTAGATCCTGATTTTTTTGCAATACATAATTTACTGCATCAGTTGCTTCTTTATCAAAAACTGATGTTTCTTTAACATTGAGTGCTTTTGATTTGTAATTATCCCATGATGTAATAATGTGTTTAAACTCTTCAGCAATTATGCCTGAAGGTATTGCTACTGGATGTCCATGAACATCTTCCCCACTTTGGATTTTCATTAAGATATGATCTACGTCATTAACCGCTTTTTCTAAATTTTCTTTATCATCTAAATTACCATTTGCTACAGATATTGCAAATCCTGATACAGACTCTGCATCTACTTTAATGTCAGATATTTCAACAATTACGTGCGATTCTGCATTTTGATTTGCTCCCTCTTGATACAACAATACCAAGTTGATTGCAGCAACTGCTACCAATATTGATATCAAAAGATATGTCTTGGTAACTATTTTCATATGGAAAAACCTGCCAGCATAGAGTATAAAAGTAATGGTCAGATTTTAGCTGTTGATATTGCAATGTCTGATGAGTTTCTCAAACTAGCAAAGCAAGAAGTAAATGAAGAAATTTCAGGCATGGAAAAAATATTGAACAATTGTTCTGATGATGCCCAAATCTTTGAAAGTTCTGAGAATCTTCAAAAACACACTCACAAAATTAAAGGGCTAGCCCCAATGATGGGAAAAACATCCATGGGTAAATTAGCAGCTATTCTTGATGATATTTTAAAACAAACTATGGCTGGCAAAAAACCTCAAGGAATTATTGATGTCCTGAAAATTTCTACAGAAAAAATGGTACAAAATATGAGTAATGATTATGATTTAGAGCCTGAAATTAAAAATGCAAAAAATCTTTTGGATAGCATTTGATTCTGAATATTTTTTATAGGTTGAATTTTTTAATTTGATATGGCTAAAATAATGATAGCTGATGATTCAGATGCCATTCGTTTAGTCTTAAAAGATATTTTGTCCATTGGAGAACA
>JBHITY010000007.1:3434-16542 GCA_042138585.1 Candidatus Nitrosopumilus sp. | reverse complement strand
AGTATACCCGCCTTGCACGCGGGGGGTCACGGATTCAAATTCCGTCCGGTCCACTCTTTCCTTTTATACGCGATCCGTGCTGAATATCGAACTGCTAAATGGATTTAAATAGGACAAGTTTCCGTTTTTGTTCATGGCAAGCGCAGTAGACGGATGGCCGGTATTCATTCCGCTAATTGTTGGTTTAGCTCCAGGATTAATTTACTGGTTAGCAATTACCGCAAAGAGAAACTAAACATACATCTCTTTTTATTATTTTATTTCTCTAGTGTAAACTAGGTTAAACGATGTTACCTTTCTTGTCCACTATATCATATGTGGTAAACAATTAATCTCATCACGGCAACTATTCTTGATGCAAAAATTTCTCCTAGGTGCATTTTTGGTATTTTTACTAATGCCAGTTTCTCAATCATTTTCCCAAGAATATTCTGACACTCCATCTACACTTTCAGTATCAATATCAAGTCAAGCTCCTTTCGTGTATCAGGACTCTGAAGGATATACTGTTGTAGTTGGTACGGTGAAAAATCACAACCCTCAGACCTCTGTAACTAACGTCTTGATTCAAGTGAACTTTTTTGATGATTTTGATCCTAGCCCCTTAGATGTCAACAGTGGCAGAACCACACTTGAGGTAATTCCACCAAAAGGCGAATCTCCATTTTCAATAAGATCCTCAACTCCAAATCCTGCAATAACTGAAGCCTCTGTCTCTTTGCTTGGATTTGATTCCTCATCTTCAAAAGAAAAGGGACTGACAGTTTATTCTAGTGAAATATCATATGATGGCCGTCTTAGCTTTGCAGGAGTACTGCAAAACGGTGGGGCTCCAAACTCTAACACCAATGTCTACCTGGCACTGTATGATGGATTTGAGCCATCTCGAACTATTGAGGTAATTACTGTTGAACTAGGTGATGTGGAATTGGATGAAAAAGTTTCATTCAATGTCAATCGTGCCATTGATGCTAGAGCCGTAGGATTTTTGCTGTTTGCAGAATCTGACGTGTTTTCTTCAAACTTTGTTGATATAGAAATCCCTGAACCACAATCCCTGACAAAACTGGTTTCAATTTCTAGTGTAACAGTAACTGATTCAGATGGCGAGAAACTTTCAGAGATTCCAGTTGGTAGCATTGTAAATGTTAGAAGCGAGACCTGGATACAGTTTGCAGCAGACCAGAGCACTAACGAAACACCATACACATACTATATCCAAATCAAGGAAGCTGGAACTGGCAAAGTAGAATACATTGGAAAAGATGATGGACGATTCATTGGAACAGGCCTTCAATATCCGACAATAGACTGGATGCCAAAAAACAGCGGACTCTATTTCCTTGAGACATTTGTCTGGGACAGAAATAATATCCCAATAGCAGAGCAGGGTCCATTTGTTCTAATTAACGTCCAATAGTAAGTTTATTTTCAAAGAGACCCAATTATTGACATGTCCCGATTCTCTCTATCTGCAATGGGTGGTACATTTGATATCATCCACAGAGGACACATCACACTTCTCTCAAACGCATTTGAGATTTCAGACAAAGTAATCATTGGATTGACCAGCGATGAGTTTGCAAAAAAACGCGGAAAGACTCTGATTAACAACTATGAGAAAAGATTGGCAAATCTAACTGAGACAATCTTCAAAGAATTTCCAAAAGCTTCATTTCAAATCAGTAAACTCGATAATGACTTTGGACCTGCTGTCTTGGAGCCAGAAGTAGAAGCACTGATTGTAAGTGATGAGACAAGCAGTCAGGGAGATGCACTAAATGATTTGAGGGCAAAAAAGAATCTCTCTCCAGTCAAAGTCATAACGGTTCCAATGCATCTGGCAAAAGACGGAACACGAATATCTACTACCAGAATCAAAAATTCTGAGATTGATTCAGAGGGAAACTTGTTATCAGTTGACAAGTAGCTTGCACAACTTTGAGTAATTGCAATAAAACAAAATTCCAAGATTGAGGCTCATGCCAATCATACCACATATGATGAAGAAGATAGACACTGATGTCTCTAATCTAAAGCAGGGATTGCATCCGCAGAATCTGTCATACTGGTATGACAAAATAATCAAAGAAACAATTGAGATGGCACCTCCATGGCTTCAGGACAAAATCAAAGTTCACCAAGACCCAATACTTTTGATGAAATTTAATTTGGATATCTCAAAACGTGCAGTTCGTTACTTTATGATTGCAGTTGACAATAATTTAGATGACATGCCATACTCAACAAGATTGTATTTTCTCAAAGTACAAGAAATAATGTCCACTGAAATGGACAAGTCTCTAGTTTGATTGAATTTTTTTCCTAGGCACAAATCCAAGCTGTAAGTATCTATATGCAATAAATTCCTCATAATCATCCATGGAACTTTACAGATCAAAGTATTCTGATAAGAAAAAGTCTGGAGGAGGACGCAAAAGAGACGATGCACGTCGTTCTTTTAGAAACTCCCGAAATGACAGACGAGACTCTGGAGATGACAGATACTCTAGAGGTAGAAGAGAATCTGCAACAGTAACTTGTGCTGATTGTGGTACAGAATGTGAAGTTCCATTTGTCCCAAGAAGTAACAAACCAGTTTACTGTAATGATTGCTTTAGAGAAAGCAGACGTGAAGACTTGGGAGATGACAGATATTCTAGAAACGAAAGAAGAGAACCTCGTCGTGATGACAGAAGAGAGTCTCGCAGAGACGACAGATTCTCTAGAAAAAGAAAAGAATCTGCATTTGTAACTTGTGCTGATTGTGGTACAGAATGTGAAGTTCCATTTGTTCCAAAAACTGACAGACCTGTTTACTGCAGTGATTGTTTCAAACAAAACAAACCACAAGACAATGAATATGAGAAATTTTCCAGAGACGACAGAAGAGAGTCTCGCAGAGATGATAGAGGTTCAAGATATTCCAGAGACGACAGAAGAGAGTCTCGCAGAGATGATAGAGGTTCAAGATATTCCAGAGACGACAGAAGGGAATCAGGTAGAGATAAACCTAGAAAACTAGATAAAATTTCAAAAAAGCGAGAGAACTTTTTCAGTAATGGTTCTGATAAATTCTATGCCACAATAAAAGAAAAATTATTTGAAATTTTGGGAGGCAAAGTTTGCTCTAGTTGTGGATTCAAAGATGAAAGAGCTTTGGGATTTAGTCCTGTTTCTGATGATTCTTCTTTTGATGAAATTGGACGTGGTGGCGCTGCCTCCTCATGGGGAAAGTACATCTCAGACCCAGATTTGGCAAGAGAAGAACTCAAGGTATTGTGCTTGAATTGCAATGAAATCAGACAACCTATTGCAAAACCAAAAGAACAAAGATCACAACCTAAACGTAAAAAAAGTAAATTTTTCCCAAGATGATCCAAAATCATCCCTGAGAATGTATTAACACTTTAATTATAATAATTTAGAAATTAAATCATGAATAGTGATCATAAGGCATTAGGTCTTGCTTTAATTGCAGTTGTTGGAGTTATTGCACTCTGGGTTGCATTTGGTGCTTAGATTCATCCTTTAACAATCTCTACTTGATTCTCGAGAATCTTGGTTGAGATAATTTTGTGTTCTTTGTCAATTATTGATTGAGCAAAATCTGCAAACTTTTCTACATTAGATTCGTCTTCAAGCAAAACGCTGTGGGCTGATTTGTCCTTTAATGATACAACTAGTTCGTTTTTTACAATATTTAGAATTCCAGTGATGAAGGTTTCATTTCCATCCTTGATGAAAATTAAACTGGCTAGCTTCTGAGCCTCGTATTTGTCCTCGCAGGAGATTGTTATTTTCATTTGTTTTCAAAAAGAAATTCGTCTATCTTGTCTTTAGCTTTTTCGCGATTCTCTTGGTGTACTGCTAGAAATGCATTCATCTTTTCAATCAAGATTGCTTTTAGTTCTCCAGAAAGCATTTTTCCAGATTTGTAATCTTCGTAGATTGATTTTAGTTTGTTATCGTCTGGTTCAAAGAATATTCTAAGATACTGATATGATACATCTATGTCAGGGTTTCCTCCAAGCTTTCTATGTTCTTCAACACTTGTTTGTCCACCTGAAAATGCGTGTTTGTTAATCTTCTTTTTTACGACGTTTGGTGCGTCTGTTGTGTAAACAGTACTGTTCTCATTTGATGCTGACATTTTTCCTCCAGGTCCTTCTAATCCCGGAATCATTATGTTGTGAATTAGTGCTGGTTTTGTCTTTCCAATTTTTGGCGCAATATCTCTTGTTAATCTAAAGTGAGGATCTTGGTCAACTCCCAAAGGAATCAAAACTGGCTTGTCTTCAATGAAGCATGGTGCCGACTGGAGTGATGTGTAAAAGATCATTCCAATATTGGTGTCGTTTGTAAATCCAAATGTAGCTTTTGTGTTTGAGAAATTAATTTTCTTTGCAACTTGAGCTGCAATTGGGTATAGTGTTTGGATGTTTCTTGTGTTGATGATTATCTTTGTTTTTTCTGGTTTGAAACCTAGTGCAATAAAGTCAAGTGCATTTTCATATGCAAAGTTTCTTGTCTCCTCTAATGTTAGATTTTGTTTTGAGAAAAACTTCTCATCATCAGTTAACTGAAAGTACATGTTGACATCAAATTTTTCTTGCAGCCATTTTGCAAAGACCCATGGGACCAAGTGACCAATGTGGGTATGGCCTGAAGGACCTCGTCCGGTATATAGGAAGAACTTGTTGCCTTTATCATAATCATCTAAAATTCGATTCATCTCTCTGTGAGAGAAGAATATTCCTCTTCTGAGCATGAAATGATCCTCTCCAGTGACTTTCTTGATTCGCTCTAGCAACTCCGGAGAAATCTTTTGAGTGCCAAATTGCTTGATTAACTTGTCATAATCGATATCTCCTTCGACGTGCCAAGGAGTCACAACAAAATCGTCAGCTGACATTCAAATTGACTTAGGTTAAGGTTTAAAAAGTCTTTTTCGAAGTTTTGGTGTTGTCACAGGTCTTTCACGATATTGAAAAAAAAATTATCACATCACTAAAAGACAACGCAAAGCAAACTCCTGAAAATCTTGAAAAATCTACAAAACTTTCACCTGATCAAATTCGACGTGGAATTGAATGGCTGAAACTAAAGGAACTTGCAAACGTTGCTGAATCAAAATCAAGCATTGTCAGCTTGGGAAAAAATGGCAAAGAATCACTTGAGAAAGGACTGCCTGAAAGACGACTATTAGATTTGCTAAAGACAAAATCAAAACTATCTGATTTACAAAAAGAATTGGGACCAGTTTTTGGACCTGCTATGGGACTGGCACGAAAAAACAACTGGGTAGAGGCTACAGCAGACACAATTACACTAAAGAATCCTCCAGACGTTTTACCTGGAGAAAAATCTCTCAAACAGATTGGAGACTCTAAACTTTCTGCATCTGAACTAGACTCTGATGACTTGTCAGGATTACTCAGACGTCCAGACTTTGTTGTTGAAGAAGTTGTAAAGACCAAAGAAATCACTCTAACTGATGCTGCAAAATCAATCAACCTTGATGCATCATCAGGTGGAATTGATGTTGAGGCCAAAGTACCTGAAGTCTTTGTTGCAAGAACTCATCCACTAAAAGACACCATTGATGAGATTAGAGAAATTTTCGTTACATTGGGATTCTCAGAAATCTATGGAAACATGACACAATCAAGCTTTTGGAACTTTGATGCACTATTCACTCCACAAGACCATCCTGCAAGAGAACTGCAGGATACGTTTTACCTTGATGGAATCTCTGCAAAAAAGATTGCAACCCCTGAACAAATCAAAAAGGTTTCAGACTCTCACAAGAAAAATTGGAGATACCAATGGGACATTAACGAAGCACGCAAGATGGTTTTGAGAACACACACCACTTGTGTAACAATCAAACATCTTGCTGAAACAAAACCTGATGAGGCCCGAGTCTTTTCTTTGGGTCGTGTATTTAGAAATGAAAAAGTAAGTTACAAGCATCTCGTAGAGTTTAATCAGATTGAAGGCGTTGTTGTAGGAAAAGACGCCAATCTGCGTAACTTGATGGGAATTCAAAGAGAGTTTTACAAACGAATTGGAATTACAAAAATAAAATTCTGGCCAACATTCTTCCCATACACAGAACCATCACTTCAAACTATGGTGTACAATGATAGACTAGGAAAATGGGTTGAACTCTTTGGAATGGGAATCTTTAGACCTGAAGTTACAAAACCACTTGGAATCACAAAGCCTGTCTTGGCATGGGGTGGAGGTATTGAGAGAATTGCAATGCTAAAGTATGGTCTTGATGATGTTAGAGAATTTTACAATAACAACTTGAGTTGGTTGAGGAGTGCATCAAAATGCCAGTAGTAGAATTATCCTATTCTAGCCTCCAAAAGCTAATTGGAAAATCTTCAAAAAAACAGATTGCAGATTCTTTGCCATTTCTTGGACTAGACATTGAATCTGAAGAAAATGATCTTGTAAGAATAGAGTACAGTCCAAACAGACCTGATTACTCTACTGACTTTGGAATTGCACTTGGCATGCAAGGACTCTTGGGAATCAAAACTGGCGCAATCAAACTAAAAATCAAAAAATCAAAGCAATATTCAATCTCTGTAAAGCCTGATGTTGCCAAGGTACGACCATTTGTGACTGGAATTGTTGCAAAAAATGGCAAAATCGATGATAAAACAATCAAGCAACTCATGGCAATGCAAGAGGACCTACACTTTGGTATTGGAAGAAAGAGAAAGAAATCTTCAATTGGAATTCATGATTTAGATAAAATCCAATTCCCTCTGGTATACACCACAACTGATAGAAAACACAAATTCATTCCACTCAATTCAACCAAGGAACTTTCCATAACTGAAATTCTAGAGACAACTGAAGTTGGAAAAGACTATGGAAATCTGCTTGCAAACTCTACAAAGATGCCAGTAATTCTTGATGCAAATAAAAGCACCGTATCTTTTCCACCAATAATTAATGCAGCAGTAACTACCGTTACAACAAATACAAAGAATCTCTTTGTTGAAGTTACTGGAATAAACAAAGATGATGCTGAAGACATGCTATCTGTAGTTGCAACAATTCTGCAAAGCGCGGGATTCTCCTTGGAAACAGTTACAATTTCTGGTGCAAAAAACTCTACACCAAAACTTGCTGAAAGAAAGATGACTGTCAGTCCATCACTAATCAACCAGACGCTTGGTTTGGATCTTAATGTCTCCAAAATCATATCATCATTGAAAAAATCGAGGCTAGATGCAGCAGCAAAAGGCAAGAATATTGTCTGCACAATTCCTGCATATCGTTTTGATATCTTTGGTGAGATGGACTTGGTAGAAGAAGTTGCACTAGGTTATGGAATTCAAAATCTCGAACCAACAATTTCTCCATCTCAAACACTTGGACAAACAAATCCAGTTTCATTACAACTAAAGTCACTTAACCAAACAATGATTGGACTGGGATATCTTGAAGCACTAAACTCTAGCTTGACAAGCAAACGTGTTCTCTATGAAATGACAAACAGGGAATCAAAAACAATCATCTCTGTACTTGATTCAAAAAGTCTAGAGCATACAATTCTGCGTGATTCAATTTTACCTGGATTGCTAGAGAACCTATCAAAAAATATTCACGAATCATATCCTCAGAAATTATTTGAAACTGGAACTGTATTTTCTTCAGGCAATCCAATTTCAGAGACAATCAATCTATCTGGAATCAGCGCACACCAGGATGCAAATTTCACTGAAATCAAATCTGTTTTGCAATCAGCACTCAAGACAGGATTTGATTTAGAGATTGTAACAAAGACTACAGAGCATCCAACATTTGAGAAAGGTCACTGTGCAGATGTACTAATCAACAACAAAAAAGTTGGTGTCATTGGAGAGATAAATTCCAAAATAATTGAAAACTACAAAATCCGTGTACCTGTAGTTGCCTTTGAAATCTCTCTATCTGAGTCTATTCTCAAATCTCTTTAGAAAAGAAGATCCTAGCAAACCAGTTCCTGCAGCAAACAATCCTGCTCCAACAGTAATCTCAATCTTCATTCTTTGATGAATATTCTTTTTTTCTTCATCAAGCATGTAATATGACTCTGAATCCAAATTGTCTAAGACCTGCAGTTGCGGATAATCAAAAATTATGATTAGTGTGCCCAAAATCAAAACAATAATTCCAACAAAGAACAGCGTTTGATTTTTGATTTCCATTATGGTTTTTAGTAGGATGACCTCTATAATTAATCGCCCAAGAGCAGGCACGCAGACGGATTAGGATGATGTCGATCGTAATGATACCAATGATTTCTAATTCACCCAGGCGTGCTACATTATGGGCGCCCCGGTTTCAGAACCCAAGGAGGTTTTGGCTAAAATACCAATGATCTTGTGCGAGTCAGAACCGGGGAACATTTCATAAACCATTAAACGTCCCTTGGTGCAACAAAATTTGAAAATGGTAAACTATTGGTTGGCAAAACAAGAACCAAGCGGACCTAGAGGTTACAACTTTGAACAACTAAAAAAAGACAAAACCACAGTTTGGGACGGAGTCCACAACAATCTTGCTCTAAAACACATGAGAGAGATGAAACCTGGTGATCTTGTGTTTTTCTATCATACCGGCGATGAAAGACAAGCAGTTGGAATTATGCAGGTAACATCAAAACCATATTCCAATCCAAAAGAAGATGTTGAACGTTTTATCGTCGTTGACGTAAAATACAAAAAAGCACTGAAACGTCCTGTTACACTGGATGAGATGAAGGCAAATAAAAAATTCAAAGATTGGGAATTGATCCGAATCTCAAGATTATCTGTAATGCCTGTTCCAAAACCAATCTGGGATGAAGTCTTAAAGATTTCCCAAACCTGAATCTAATCGGTTTGTTGATATAGTCGATTTTTGTAATTATTGTATGGCAACAGCTTATGTGTTAATCAACTGTGAACTAGGTTCAGAAGAGGCAATTATCGGCCAACTAAAGGGCCTAGAAGGTGTCAAAGAAGTTCATGGAACTTTTGGTGCATATGATATTTTGGCCAAGATCGAATCTGATACCGTAGAAAAACTTAGAGAAACAATTACCTGGAAGATCAGAAAAATTGAGAAGATTCGTTCTACTTTAACCCTCATGGGTATTGAAGGCCAGACATAAACACCCTTTTTTCTTATTATGATTTTACATTTTATTTTTGTTGTAAAAGAAGAAGAACGTGAAAAGCGTCAGTTTGAATTCCAATATGTCCAGAAGATGGCTCAGTTCTTCAAGGTATGGATAAAAGAAAAGTTTGGCAAAGACTATGAGATTCAATGCGACGAACTGATAACAAAACCTACAAGCATTCTACAAAGAATTGACATGCAATCTCTATTGCGTGATCATGAGCAAAGAGGAAAAGACATCTATCATTTCTATCTCACATATTTCCGACCACTGTGGACTGATTGCACTTGTGAAGGATACCATGCAGAAAACTTTGGAATGGTGTTTTGGCAAAAACCAAAAGTAGAAAACGACGAGCTGTACTTGGCAGAAAAAAACTGCACAACTGTATCTCATGAAATACTACATGAACAGATGCGACAGATTGGACGCAAAAAACACACAAGAGAAGTTCATGATGTGTGGACTAAACATCTCTTTGAGCAGTTAGAGTTTGAACAGTATGGTGAGGATTTCAAAAGAACAGATGGTAAACCAACTTTTCTAGCAATGGATACTAGAGAACTAAATTTGTAAAATTAACACTTTGTTACAGAGTAAATATTATTTTCAAAGTTTGCTGTCTTGAAATCTAATTTGTTTTCAGCATCATCTTTTCTTCCTTTGCTCAAGTCTTCTAGTGCAACTAGTGCATCGCCCTTGAATCCTACTGAAGAGCCAAAGATTGCATCAGTTAGCATTGTTCCGTGATCACCGCTCTTGATGTCATCGACAATCTCGTAGAACTTTTCAGTGTCTTTCCTGTTTACTGGGTGACCGGTTGCCTTGTTGTGTGCAACTGCAATGTACATTCCGTTGTTTTTGACGGCAACAGGAATCTTGTGATCCTTTTTCTTGCCTGGAATTGTTTCATTGACTAGGACCTCGCATTTGTGGTACATGCTAGAAACATAAGCAAAGAATCGGTATTGAGCATATTTTCCTGCCTTGTCTTCTTCACATTCTACAAACACTTTATGGAGTAACTCTAATGCATCATCATTCATGCTTTGTAATCTGTCATCAATTCTTCCTCTCTCAAGAAGGTCTGATTTGCATTCTTTTGCAATTAGAACTAAAATGAAATCAGGTAAATTGTAATTTTTTAGTGCTGCAACAAATGCACCAGCTTGAGACATGCCAAACTTTGGAAAACCCTTATTGACCATTTTTACACCTCAAAACTGCACAACTCCCTAACAACGTTATAGAAACCCGCTTTTGGCTTATAATTGTTAAGAAATTTGATGCCTGTTGGCATTATTTTTTCAAATTTTTAATTGTAAATATTAAATTCGGGATAAAATCTTGGCATACTGTGAACATTGATTCTACTCCCGAACTAGTTTCTGGCGTTTATGCTAAATTAAAAGAAAATATAGAAAAATTTCGAAATGTTACAGGAAGACCTCTAACACTTACTGAAAAAATTCTTTCAGGACATCTAAATGAAATTGATGACACAAACTTTGCTGGGGGAAAAGATTACGTCTTTCTAAAACCAGACAGAGTTGCATTACAAGATGTAACTGGACAAATGGTAATGTTGCAGTTTATGCAAGCTGGACTAAAACAAACAGCTCTGCCAACAACAGTCCACTGTGATCACTTGATTCGAGCTGAAGTTCAGGGCGATGTCGACATGAAAGTTTCATTAGATGAGAACAGCGAGGTCTTCAAATTTTTGCAATCAGCTGCTGCCAAATACGGTTGTGGCTTTTGGAAACCAGGTGCAGGTATTATCCACCAAGTAGTTTTAGAGAACTATGCATTTCCTGGCGGACTGATGATTGGAACAGACTCCCACACACCAAACGCAGGTGGCCTTGGAATGGTAGCAATTGGTGTTGGCGGATTAGATGCTGCTGAAACCATGGCTGGAATGCCTTGGGAATTACTATACCCAAAAAGAATTGGCGTTAAACTAACAGGCGAGCTAAACGGATGGACTGCTCCTAAAGACATCATCCTAAAGGTTGCCGAAGAACTAACAGTTTCTGGTGGAACAAACTCCATTGTAGAATACTTTGGACCTGGAACAAAATCAATTAGCTGTACTGGAAAAGCAACCATCACAAACATGGGAGCTGAAATTGGTGCAACATGTTCTGTATTCCCATATGATGAAAGAATGGAAACCTATCTCAAATACACAAACAGAAGTGACATTGCAGAACTTGCAAACCAGAACAAGGAATCACTTGTAGCTGATCCTGAAGTAGAAGCAAATCCTGAAAAGTTCTTTGATAGAGTAATTGAAATTAATCTCTCAACACTAGAGCCACACATTGTCGGACCACACACCCCTGACTTGGCACGCTCTATCTCTGCATTGTCTGATGACGTAAAGTCAAATGATTATGTTGACCCAATCTCTGTTGCACTAATTGGCAGTTGTACAAACTCTTCTTATGAAGACATGTCAAGAGCTGCAAGTTTAGCAGAGCAAGCAAAAGCAAAGGGCATCAAAGCAAAGATTCCGTTACTAGTTACTCCGGGTTCTGAGCAAATCCGCGGAACAATTGAACGCGATGGACAGATGGATTCACTAAAAGACATTGGTGCAACTGTTCTTGCAAATGCATGTGGTCCTTGCATTGGTCAATGGAACAGACCTGAACTAGACAATGATGAAAAGAACACTATAGTTACAACCTTTAACCGAAACTTCCCTGGAAGAAACGACGGACACAGAAGTACATTGAACTTTATCGGCAGTCCTGAAATGATTATTGCGTTATCTTTAGGTGGAAGATTGTCATTTAATCCACTAGTTGATGAGTTGACAGCATCTGATGGAACAAAGTTCAAACTAGAACCACCAAAGCCAGCTCCTGAAGTTCCTGAGCAAGGATTCATGAGACCTGAGGGAATCTTTGTTGCACCACCAGACAACTCTGATGACGTTGAAGTAATCATTGACCCTAACAGCAAACGACTCCAAAAACTAGAACCATTTGTACCATGGGATGGAAATGACTTCCAAGAAGTTCCAATCATGGTAAAGGCCAAAGGCAAGTGTACAACAGACCACATCTCTCCTGCCGGTGCATGGTTGTCACTTCGTGGTCACTTGGATAATCTCAGCGACAACATGCTTCTTGGTGCAGTCAATGCATTCAATGACGAAGTTGGTAAAGGCAAGAACGTTCTAAACGGTCAGTTGGAACAATTTTCAAGCATTGCAAGACAGTACAAAGAAAAACAGATGCGCTGGGTAATTATCGGCGATAACAACTACGGCGAGGGAAGCAGCAGAGAACATGCAGCAATGACTCCAAGATATCTGGGATGTGCTGCAGTAATTACAAAGAGTCTTGCAAGAATTCATGAAACTAATCTAAAGAAACAAGGATTGTTGGCATTGACATTTAGCAATCCAGATGATTATGAAAAAATCCTAGAAGATGACAAGATCAGTCTAGTTGATTTGAATAATATCTCCCCTGGAAAACAGGTAAAATGCATCATCACTCACAGTGATGGAAACAAAGAAGAGATCATGTTGAATCACTCTTACAATCAAGCTCAGATAGAGTGGTTCAAAGCAGGTTCTGCACTAAACGTTTTAAGAAATAGATAATGGTGGGCCCAGACGGATTTGAACCGACGACCGATGGTTTTGGAGACCATCGTCCTACCTGGCTAGACTACAGACCCACAAGAATCGACATATTCATCTAGAATTTTAACTTATTTTCTCTCAAGATTTATTTGCAATACTCATCAATTTGGTATAGTAGAGAAAATTATGGTAAAAAAGATCATGTTTGCATTAGGAGCAATTCCTGTAATTGTTGCATTACTAATTTCCGTTCCATTAATAACAAAAAATGAAATTCCAGTTTCAGCTGCAAATTCTTTGGATAGACTAGACATTGAATACACAAAACATCA